>JAYVCI010000218.1:0-6332 GCA_043750035.1 Chitinophagaceae bacterium | reverse complement strand
CAGTTATTACTTTCACGCCGTAAAGCCATTGGCGAACGTGCTTGGGAGAATATCATCAAAGCCCACGAGAATGATGAAATAGTTGAAGGATTTGTGAAGTCGAGAACCAAAGGTGGTTTGGTTGTAGATGTGATGGGACTTGATGCATTTTTGCCAGGTTCGCAGATAGATGTTAAACCTATCCGCGACTATGATGTGTATGTGAACCAAACAATGCAATTTAAAGTGGTGAAACTGAACATGCAGTTTAAAAATGTAGTTATCTCACACAAAATATTAATCGAAGACGATATCCAAGCTCAGAAGAGCGATATATTGAGCAAACTAGAAAAAGGACAAGTGTTGGAAGGTGTTGTAAAAGGCATGACCTCATTCGGAGCCTTTATAGACCTTGGTGGTCTAGATGGTTTGTTGCACATTACCGATATCTCGTGGGGCCGCATAAATCACCCAGAAGAGTTATTGCAAATTGACCAAAAATTGAACGTGGTAATACTTGACCACGATACCGAAAAGAACCGTATTTCTTTAGGACTGAAACAGCTTACACCGCATCCATGGGATACCATGACTGAAGGATTGGCTGAAGGAAACAAAGTAAAAGGCAAAGTAGTTACCGTTGCCGATTATGGAGCTTTTGTAGAATTGGCACCAGGCATCGAAGGTTTGATACACGTATCAGAACTTTCATGGAGCTCACACCTTCGCAACCCACAAGATTTCTTGAAAGTGGGCGACGAAATTGAAGCCGTAATATTGAACCTCGACAAAGAAGACCGCAAGATGAGTCTTGGTGTGAAACAACTTACACCGGATCCTTGGGGAACAATCGCCGAGAAATATCCTGTTGGCTCGCGTCATAAAGGAATCGTTCGCAACCTTACCAATTATGGTTTGTTTGTAGAAATGGAACCAGGCGTTGATGGACTTGTACACGTTTCTGACCTGTCATGGACCAAGAAAATTAAGCACCCAGGCGAGTTTGTTAAGAAAGACCAAGAAATGGATGTGATAGTGTTGGAAGTAGATTCTGAAAACCGTCGCCTTAGCCTTGGACACAAACAGTTGGAAGATAACCCATGGGAAACATTCGAATCGGTATTCCCACTAGGTAGCGACCACGAAGCTACCGTTCTTAAAATCCAAGACAAAGCTGCTACACTTGCACTCCCTTATGGAGTTGAAGGTTATGCGACATTGAAACAAATGCAGAAAGAAGACAAGAGCACTGCCAAAGAAGATGAAAACATTATTGTAAGAGTAATTGAATTCAACAAAGAAGGCAAACGCATTGTAGTTTCTCACACCGCTACTTGGAAAGAAGAAGAAACCAAAAAGAAAGAAGAAGTAGATACCAAACGTCGTCGCAACGATGAGGCCGCTACTAAAGCTGTTAAAACCATCAATGCCAAGGTAGAACGCTCTACTTTAGGAGATATGGATGCTTTGGTAAACCTTAAAGCTGAAATGAACGAAAACGATAAGACCGACAATGAATAAGGTCTAACTTTCTAACCATATTATATAGAAGACCCTGTTCCGACCAATCGGAATGGGGTTTTTTGTTATATAGTAGTCAGTAAACAGTAGTCAGTGGTCAGTAGCTGACGCCGTCCCGATAGCTATCGAGGAGGCACTGACCACTGTTTACTGACCACTGTTTACTGACTACTGACTACTGACTACTAACTTTGCCCCCCATGTTCTACCTCCTCACCAGTATTCTCTTTTCCGCCGGAATGGTATTGCTGTTCAAGGCTTTCGAGGTTTTTAAAATAAATAATTTGCATGCACTGCTCATCAATTATCTCACTGCTTCTATATTGTGCAATATTTTTTCAGCAAACGGTGCAGTAGTATTTACTCCTTTTTGGCAACAAGAATGGTTTCCCCTTACCCTGTTTTTGGGTGTATTGTTTATCAATATATTTTACGCATCTGCTATTACGGCTCAAAAAATTGCAGTCTCTGTGAGTATTGTAGCTTCGAAAATGAGCGTGGTGATTCCTGTATTGTTTGCCTATTATTATATGGATGGCAAGCTAAACTATATTACCATAATAGGAATCGTAGGATCGTTACTGGCAGTGTATTTTACGGTAAAACGTGAAGAGAAAAGTAGGCTATCAGGTTTGGGGAATATCATGTTTCCATTGGCAGTTTTTTTAGGCAGCGGTATTGTTGATTCAAGTTTGAATTATTTGCAACATACCTATATGGACACATCGGATATAAATGACCAACTGGGGCTTATCTTCGGCATTGCTGGGGTGTGTGGTTTGGGGGTATATATGATACAAGTTATCAATAAAAAGCAACAACCTTTCTATATAAAATCTGTAATTGGAGGTATTGCTCTGGGAGGTTTTAATTATATAAGTACAATATGTTTGATGAAAGCATTGAATGAAAAATTTATGGAGAAAACAGTTTTGTTCCCTGTTGCCAATGTAGGAATAGTGGCACTTACCACCGTTTTGTCTATCCTATTATTTAAAGAAAAATTGAGCAAACAAAACTGGTTGGGTATTATATTATGTTTGATATTTATATTATTGATTTCGCAATCGGATGTTATTTACGGATACTTATAATACCATTGTAAAGCCTGCACAGTCAAGCTTCCGCGACCGTGGTAGTAAATTTATGGGGTATGCATTTCCTGTAAAAAATGAAGCGGAAGTAAAGTTGCACCTATCACAATTAAAGAAAGAATTTCATGACGCAACGCACCATTGCTATGCCTATATCATAGGTCCCAATGCGGAAGCACAGCGGGCCAATGACGACGGAGAGCCTGCTAATACTGCTGGCAAACCTATACAACGGGCCATACATGCCAAGGGGATTACCAATGTACTGGTGGTAGTGGTTCGTTATTTTGGAGGCAAACTTTTGGGTGTGCCAGGGTTGATTAATGCTTATGGAAATACTGCTGTTGAAACTTTGAATCAGGCTGTTATCATTGAAAAAATTGTGGAAGAAGTACATCAAGTTACTTTTAATTACGAGGAAGAAAATGCCGTGTTTAAAATACTAAAAAACCACGATGCCAAAATTTTGCAAATTGAGAAACTAGAACAATGTGTTATTATATTTGCAAGTAGGATGTCAAATTCCATTAAGCTGGGCAACGCTTTAAAAGAATTGTTGTCAGTAGAGTTGAAGTATTTATATGTGCAATAAAAAAGATATAGTTTTATACTTTACAAAAGCAATTTTGTATTGCTTGGGCATATACTTTTTTACCCAACAAACACAGGCACAGAAAACAGATAAAATACATTCGTATTATTTGCAAAGGCAGGCCATTGTTGAGTTTGACAAGGGGTTTATTTTAAATAATGAAGATGTAATTTCAAACACCGAACATTATATAAATAAATTATTTCCTAATTATGAATTGAAATACAAATCAATTCGGAAATCTCCATTTTCAGTACATATTTTATTTCAACAATATCATGAATCAACCCCTGTATATCAAAGCTCGGTAATGGTTAATATAGCTAATGATGGCAGAGTAATGAGTGTTATAAATAATTTAATTGATTTCAGAAATGCCAAACTAACCGAAACGGATTTTTATTCAAATCAAATATTTTTTGATGGAGAAAAACCGCTCCCAGTTTTTATTGACAGTATTACAACTGATGTCGGATTAACAGAACAAGTATTTTTCAACCATCAACTTATATATACAAATATACTCAGCAGTTATTTGAAACCAATTGATACAATTGTAAAAGCAAAAGTATTCAATCCCGATCCAATCACTACAGCCAACGTGGTTTATGGAGGCAATTATAGTGATATGAATGATTCTAATTTGGTAGAATTAAATAACCAAATGCAATGGAAAAATTTACATTTAAAGTATGATAGTGGTTATTTTATTTTTGAAAATGACAAAGTAAAAATCAAAAGAATTACGCCCGTTATATATTATGATACTGCCACAAAAGACAGCCTGCCCAATTATGGAAGGGGCGATAAAAATTTTGAAGCATTGAATTGTATCTATCACATTACCCAAGCAAACAATTATATAAACACACTCGGTTTTAATTTGGCAAACCACCAAATTTGGGTTGACCCACATGGACGAAGTGACGACAATTCAGCATTTACCAATGATGGGCAAAGTCGTTATCTTAAGTTTGGAGATGGCGGAATTGATGATGCGGAAGATGCGGACCCAATTATTCATGAATACCATCATGATATTTTTGATGATGCATCGCAAAGCCAAAACATTGGGCTTTACAGAAAATCATTGGAAGAGGGGAGTTGTGATTATGCCGCCGCTTCCTATTCAAAAGAGATTTCGATTAACCAATGGCAAACAGTATATAACTGGGATGGAAATAACGCTCCGTGGCTCGGCAGAACTGTACAAAGCAATAAAAAATATCCAACAGATTTAAATTCAAACCTATATAATAATGGTGCGATTTGGTCCACTTTTATGATGGATTTAGAAGGAAGTTTGGGACGCGATTATTTGAATAAATTATTATATCAATCGTTTTACTCAGCAGCTATGAATATTGATTTCCCTACAATGGGAATGCTGCTTTTGCAAAGTGATACCTTAATAAATGGGGCTGCTAATTGCTGGAAAATTTGTATGCAGCTTACTAAAAGCAATATATTGATTTGTGGCACTCCCGTTCAAAATAGCTACAATAGGAACTTTGATATCTTCAATACAGAAAATTTTGTATCCATCACAAACACTACTGACAAAGTATTAAATTTAACACTGTTTGGCATGGATGGCAAGTTGATATCGCAACAAAATATAGCTGTGAATGCTACAGCCACGGTTAACAAATCTAGCTTAGCACAAGGTATTTACTTGGTGAATATAAGTAATGAAGGTGCCAATTACACAAGAAAAATTGCGGTTTATTAAAAATTTCAACATAGATTTACAAAAAAATAACAGTAATTACAAATGTTTTCTTACATTTGTAAAGTATTATGATACCATTTTCACCACCCCGCATCGATCAGAAGATTATTGACGAAGTAGTTGATACTCTTAAATCTGGCTGGATTACTACCGGGCCAAAGACAAAACTATTTGAAAAAAAACTTACCGAGTATACAAAGTGCAAAGCTACTTTGTGCCTTAACTCGGCCACTGCTGGGCTTGAACTGATGTTGCGATGGTTTGGCATAGGACCAGGCGATGAGGTGATATTGCCGGCCTATACCTATTCAGCTACCGCCAATGTAATTGTGCATTGTGGTGCAAAGCCTGTGTTTGTGGATGTGGGCAATGATTTTAATATTACCGCCGACAATATCCGCAGGGCTATAAACGATCGCACCAAAGTGGTGATGCCCGTTGATTTTGGTGGCCTCCCATGTGATTATAATGCCATCAATTCCCTTGTGAAAGAACCCATGGTAAAAGCTTTGTTTCAAGCAAAAACTGAGGAACAAAAGCAATTGGGGCGTATATTAATATTGAGCGATGCTGCCCATTCAATTGGAGGTAAGCTTGATGGTAAAAAAGTGGGAAGCCTCACCGATGTATCAGTAATATCGTTTCATGCGGTAAAGAATCTCACCACTGCCGAGGGTGGCTGTATCTGCCTCAATTTGCCCGAAGCTTTTAATAACGAAGAAGTCTATAAACTATTATGCGTTAAATCGCTGCATGGTCAGAACAAAGACGCATTGGCCAAAACCAAACCCGGCAATTGGAAATATGATATCGTTGATGCCGGATACAAATGCAATATGACCGATATTATGGCTTCGTTTGGGTTGGTGGAACTGGAACGATATGATTTGGAAACTTTAGTGAAAAGAAAACAAATTGTTGAATATTATAATAATTTTTTCAAGAATAAATTTTGGGCCGAACTACCAGCCACTTCCGATTCTAGACGTGAATCATCGTACCATTTATTTGCCTTAAAAATAAAAGGAATTACCGAAAGCGAACGGGACGATATGATACAATTTATCACCATGCAAGGTGTATCAGTAAATGTACATTTTATACCTGTGCCTATGATGTCGTTCTATAAAAATATGGGGTATAATATCACGCATTATCCCAATACCTTTAATTTATATAGCAGAGAAATATCATTGCCTGTATATTATGATTTAACTATGGAACAAGCCCATACGGTGTGCGAAGCTGTGCAAGCATCGGTAGAGCAAGTGGTTAACAGAAAAGAAAGTATCCTCAATATTTAACCACTATATATGGTAAAAAGAATGTTTGATTTTTCAGGGTCGTTTATAGGTTTGATTATTTTAATCCCATTCTTTATTATCATAGCGATTTTAATTAAATTGAATGCAAG
>JAYVCI010000217.1:0-6947 GCA_043750035.1 Chitinophagaceae bacterium | reverse complement strand
CGGAACCAGCATACCGCCTATTGCTCCGGCTATTGGCAATGCTGCTTTCTTTTTGGTATTGAGTTCGCCGCTGGTAAATTCTCTTTTTATTTCTATTCCAACTAACAAGAAAAAGAAAGCCATCAATAATTCATTTACCAACCATTGTGCAGTGATATCATGCCCATCGAAATGAGCAATAGTTTGATCCCAGAAATGTATATAATTTTGCGATTGGCTAGCTATAACGAATGATAATACGGTGCATATAATCAACAAGAATCCTGCAAACTGCTGCCCGCTAATAAAACTGCGTAACGCGGAGATGACTTTGTGTATCAAACTTAAATATAATATTAGGAATAAGTTTTTACTTCACTTCCTTTTTGGAAGTATCTATTATAATGATCAAATCCTCGTCTGATTTTTTCATCATATATTTTTCTCGGGCAAATTTTTCCAGATTCTTTTCGCTTGAGAAAAGCTCCTCTTTTTCCTTCTTGTTTTTTTCTATTTCTTTCTTATAATAATCAGCCTCTTGCTCCAGTTTATTAAGTGTTTGCTTTTGTTTCCACTGATCGAAAAAATTGTTCTTATCGAAGAAAAATAGCCATGCTACAAAGAATAGTGTTACCCAAAAATATTTGTTTTTGATAAACCTGATGAGTTTCATTTGTTATGGGTGTAGGATTTTGTTTTTACTATTTGAATCAAATCCGATAGCTATCGGATACAATTGACAATACTATATATTATTTTTCCACTTCTTCTTTCGCAACAGATTTTACAAACTTAAAATCTTTACCTGGGAAATAGGCCACCTCGCCCAGTTCCTGCTCTATACGCAGCAATTGGTTGTATTTGGCAACCCTGTCAGTACGGCTGGCACTGCCTGTTTTTATTTGTCCGGCATTTGTTGCTACAGCTAGGTCTGCAATAGTGGTATCCTCTGTTTCGCCACTGCGGTGACTGATGATACTTGTATAACTATTGCGTGTGGCTAGGTTGATAGAATTTATAGTTTCTGTGAGTGTTCCTATTTGATTTACTTTAATTAATATAGAGTTGGCCACTTGCTGTTCAATACCCATTTGCAAGCGTTTTACATTGGTTACAAATAAATCATCACCCACCAATTGTACTTTATTTCCAATGGCTTTGGTAAGCATAGCCCAACCATTCCAATCGTCTTCCGCCAATCCATCTTCAATACTCACTATAGGATAGCGTTTGGTCCAATCAGCCCAATAGTCAACCAATTCAGCGGAAGTCATTTGCCTGTTGTCCGATTTTTTGAAAGTATATAATCCTGTTTTCTTATCGTAGAACTCGCTGCTGGCAGCATCCATTGCTATATATATATCTTCACCCGGAATATATCCTGCCGATTCGATTGCTTGTAATACAATTTCTATCGCCTCTTCGTTCGATTTTATATTGGGAGCAAAGCCACCTTCATCGCCCACATTAGTAGAATGGCCTGCTTTTTTCAAAACTTTTTTCAAATGATGGAATACTTCTACACCCATTCTTAACGAATCAGAAAAAGTAGGAGCATTCACCGGCATCACCATAAACTCTTGGAAGTCGATACTATTATCTGCATGGCTGCCACCGTTTAATATATTCATCATGGGGATGGGAAGTGTATTGGCATTCACACCGCCTAGATAACGGTACAGTGGGTCACCATTTTCCATAGCTGCTGCTTTGGCACAAGCCAATGAAACAGCCAATATCGCATTTGCACCCAATACCGATTTATTATCCGTACCATCCAGCTCGCATAAAACCTTATCAATAAGATTTTGCTCGAACACCAAAAAGCCTTTGAGTTCCTTGGAAATACTTTCGTTCACGTTTTCAATGGCAAGGTCCACACCTTTTCCCAGATAAAAACCGGCATCACCATCACGCAATTCAACTGCTTCGTGTTCGCCCGTTGATGCCCCTGAAGGAACAGATGCACGGCCAATGCTGCCGCTTTCAGTGATTACATCCACTTCAACAGTGGGATTCCCACGTGAGTCCAATATCATACGGCCCACTACTTCTGCAATAATACTCATAGTAAATTTTAATGTTTTATTTGATACTGCAAAAATAAGTTTTAAGCCGACAAACAGTCATTTTTTTTGCCCACAGATTTTTTTTTAAACAAAAGTGTTTGACTATGTGAAAGTTTGCATATTTTTGCACCCCTCAAAATCTAAACAACAACAATAATAAAATGACTAAAGCAGAAGTAATTGCAGAAATCGTAAACAAGACAGGTTACGACAAAACTCAGGTATCAGAGTCTATTGAACAATTTTTTAAAGTAATACGCACCTCTATGGTAGATGGTAAGAACCTCTACTTCCGTGGATTTGGTTCGTTTATTGTGAAAAAACGTGCTAAGAAAATTGCCCGTAATATTTCAAAGAACACCGCTATAGTAATACCTGAACATTTTATCCCTTCGTTCAAACCTGCCAAAACTTTTCTTGAAAAAGTTAAGAAGAACGCAAACCCTATACCTAAGCCAAGCCGCAAAAAAAAATAATTATATAGCCAGCTAATTGATGAAAAAAATAGGAACACCTCTTATCATCATCAGTTTGTGTCTGCTGATAGTTGTGGTTTTATTTGTGCCGGGTATTAAAACCTCCGATAAAAAACTACCAAAAAAAAGTTCTTTAAATTCTGATGCACCCAAACTGGCAAACTTTGACAGCCTTGAACTAAAAGCAGCAGCAACATTATCGCCCGAACTTAAAAAAGAGTGGGAAATTGTACATAAAGAATTGCTTGAAGCAAAACATGACAGTAATAAATTGCAAGCGATGAATAGCCTCGGTTATTTATGGAACAATTTAAAGCAATATGGTTTGGCTGGCAAATATTCTTATATGATTGCTGAAATGGACCCAAGTTACAAGAATTGGATTTTCACTGCCCAAAGTTTTTATGCCGGCACGCTTATGTCAAACTCAAGAGCAGAGATTCTATTATATGCGATGAAAGGCGAAAAAGCTGCCCGACAAGCAATGGCTTTGGATATTGAAAGTGTTGATGCTAAAAACCTTTTGGCTGAACACTTGATATCGCAAGATAAAAAAACCGAAGGCATGCCAGAGTATATACCTTTATTATTGCAGGTATTACAAAAGGACTCGAACAATGTGCAAGCTATATATAACCTTGGCAAGCAAGCCATCAAATCTGGTCAGTTGGATAAGGCCAAAGCAAGGTTTGAAAAACTTATCAAACTACAGCCCCAATTGCCCGACAATTATGGTGAATTGGCCGATATATATGTTCGCATGGGAAATGCAAAAGAAGCATTGGCAAACTACGAAAAATGCCTTAGTTTGACCAAAGACCCAATAAGGGCGGAAGAAATAAAGATAAAAATAAAAGAAATTAAACAATAAAAAACATTATAATATTATGCCAAGCGGTAAAAAAAGAAAACGTCATAAAATTGCTACCCACAAACGTAAAAAAAGGCTTCGTAAGAATCGTCATAAGAAGAAATAAGCTGTAAAGCTTAGTTGTGTAGGTATGCCATGATGCTCCGAAAGGAGTGTCTTTTTGGCTATATATATAATTCATCAAAATTTTGGGTTACGAGCTATTTGTAGATACCGCAAGCAGGGAAACCTCCATAGCATTGCTTAAAGATAAGCAGTTGGTGGAGTACCATGTGGAAAAACTGGATACTGAACATTCGGTTGGGGATATCTATTTGGGCAGGGTGAAGAAATTAATGCCCGGGAATAATGCAGCATTTATAGAAGTAGGATACGAGAAAGATGCCTTTTTGCATTACCTCGACCTTGGCCCCCAACTTCGCTCCGTTATGAAATTTACCGATCAAGCCATCACCGGTGCTTATCCGGATGCTGCTCTTGATAATTTTAAGATTGAACCTTTAATAGAGAAGACAGGTAAAATAACCCAAGTTTTTACCAAAGGCAAACAGATACTGGCACAAGTTACCAAAGAGCCTATCTCAACCAAAGGCCCACGCCTTACCTGCGACATCTCATTGCCAGGCACGTATATGGTGCTTGTCCCATTTACCAATATGGTATCAGTGTCCAAAAAAATTAAGACACTGGAGGAACGTACCCGCCTTAAAAAATTAGCAGAAAGTATACGCCCAAAAAACTTCGGTGTTATTATAAGAACCGTTGCCGAGGGCAAGACCGTGGCCGAACTGCATAAGGATATGGGCGAACTGGAAAGCAACTGGAAAAAGTTGTTCGCATCATTAAAAGGTGCCAATGCTCCACGCAAAATATTTGGCGAACAAGATCGTTCCTTAACTTTAGTTCGAGATTTATTGAGCAGCGATTTTACCCAAATAGTTGTGAATAACCCGGCACTGGGAGAAGAAATAAAAGAATATCTGAAACGCTTAAGCCCGGGCAAAGAAAAAATTGTAAAACTGCACAGTGGCAAAAACAGCATATTCGATGCTTATGAAATTGATAAAAAAATAAAGAATGCATTTGGCCGCAAAGTGCAATGTGCTGATGGTGGCTACTTGGTAATAGACCATACCGAAGCACTGCATGTAATAGATGTGAACAGCGGCAGCAACAGTGATATAGACAGCAACCAAGAAGGCAATGCACTTAATGTAAATACTATTGCCGCTACCGAGATAGCACGCCAACTTAGGCTGCGTGATATGGGTGGACAAATAGTTGTGGATTTTATAGATATGCGAAATCCTGCTTTCAAACGGAAAGTATATGAACATCTTAAAACCGAGATGGGCAGCGACAGGGCCAAGCATACCATACTTCCCATAAGCAGGTTTGGGTTGATGGAGATTACCCGCCAAAGAGTTAGACCCGAAATTAATATATCAACTGCCGAGATTTGCCCCATGTGCGAAGGCACAGGCGAAGTGAGACCAACTATGTTAATTTTGGACCAGATAGAAAGCAACCTTGCACACTTTGTAAAAGAAATGAACCTAAAGAATTTGACCTTGAATGTTCATCCATTCTTAGCATCCTACCTCAAACAAGGATTCCTAAACTCACCCCGCTGGAACTGGTACCGCAAGTACAAAACCTGGATAAGCATTAACCCCGATAAAAATTTGCACTTCGGGCAATATAATTTCACCAATAAGTTGGGTGATGAGATTGTGGTGAGCTAGTATCCAGTAGTTGATTCCTAAATAATGTAGCCATTGTATATACGCCGTCATTTATTCTCGGTGTTTTCATTCTTCGTCTTTTATTTTACTTAAAATTTTATTGTCAATGTAGAAAGTGCCAAAAGGTATGAAAGTAGCTAAAATTACTTTCCAGATTGTTTTGAATTTCCAGTCTTGCTCTACGCCAACACTGAAAGCATTAACTAAAAAAAGTAAAAATATTGCTCCGTGAATGGGGCCTAATATTTTTGTGAAATCTGGACTGTCAAAATAATATTTCAACGGAACGCCTACAAAAATTAATACCAACAATGATACCCCTTCCAGAAATCCAAGAATCCTTAATCGTCCTATTTGTGTTTTGAATAAATGTATCATATTATATCTGTTTTTTTAGAAAACAACTTTTTGAAGCATAGTCAATATAGTTGTAGATGCCCTTATCATAAAAGATACTAATTGGTATTTTTTAGCAAAGTAAGTTAAAGTTTGCTGGGTACACAAGTTTAAATTCATTGGACCAAGCAATAACGCAGATAAACGCAAACCAAGGACAAATATTAATAAGTGATTTAACTTCTGGTGTTTATTTTATTAGAAACTGTACAAATGGACAAGCGGAAAAATTGCTGAAAATTGAGTAGTGTCTCAGTTTTTAAAAGCAAGTCTGGGCGTTCCTGAATAAATTAGGGAGAAGACTTAATTCTCAATCTCAATATTATATTTACACAACAATCCCACAATTCCTGACGATGAAAACTTAGCTTTCTTAATCCGGTTGGTTTCAGGGTCTATTATATAATTAAATGCCGTACGAAAATCAGCATTTTCTATAATAGTATGGTCGAAGGTAGCACCTGCGAGGTCGCAATTGTCGAAGGTGGCGTGGGAGAGGTCTGCTTCCGTAAAATCTACTTCATGCAAACTGCAATTTATAAATTTTGTCTTTTTTAAGTTTAATTTATAAAAAGATGATAGATTAAGAATACAATCTTCAAAACCCACCGAAAAAAGGAATGTATTACAATTGTCAAAATGCAATCCCATCAGTTTGCAGGTTTTAAATTTCACCTCTCTAAAAGCCGCTTGTATAATTTTGGCGGTAGTTATATTGCAATCTATAAACTCACATTCGGTGAATATGATATCTGATAAATCAACTTTTTCAAATATACAATTAATGAAGGTACAGCTTTCGTATTCTCCAGTGGGCAATTGCTGTTTGGAGAAATCTTGTTTGGAGAAGGTTTGGTCTTGGGTGTATAGGATTGACATCGATTTTATACAATTTTTAAAAAGTTTAAGTCCAGCTCTGCAAAACCTTATACTTCTTTAAACCTTTGTCTCGGGTTACTAGTATTAAATCTTCTGCAATTGCTTGTGAAATAATTAACCTATCAAAAGGATCACCATGATGTTTTGGTAAATTAGCTAGTATTAAAAGATGCTCATAATTTATTGGAACAATTTCAATTTGATTGCGGTCAGCAAATTCAAATAATTCATCCAGCGAAACATCAAAGTTTAGTTTACCGATTTGTTTTTTTATAGTAATTTCCCACAAGCTAGCGATACTTAAAAAACAAGATTGATGAATATCCTTTATTTTGTCGCTGACAGATTTTGGCAATTTTTTATCACCAGAAGCAAACCATAAGAAAGCATGTGTATCAAGTAGAAAAGCCATTGCTACATATAGCCTTTAAATTCATCTAATGGTTCGTCAAAATCTTCTGAAAGTGTAATCTTCCCTTTGAAAAAACCAAATTCACGCTCTTTTAGTTTCGATTGTTTTTTTGATTTCTTT
>JAYVCI010000216.1:0-7379 GCA_043750035.1 Chitinophagaceae bacterium | reverse complement strand
AATCATTGGTGCATACATACAGCCCGTGCTTATTAGTGGCGGGCAATTAAAAACCGAAACCAACCAGTTAAACCTATATAAAACAGCTTAACAAGAAAGCAGAAAAAATATATGGATAAATAAAAAAACCGTTGGAAACCCAAAACAACTGCCTAGCTGTAGCAATAATGGGCAACAATTAACTTATTTCAATAACAATTAAAATTAAAAAAAACATGAAAATTCAAAATATTATATTACTAAATCTAATATTAAATAAATGAGTAAAGCACGAAACCAATCGCAATTGGGCAGAATTCTCTGCCCAATTGTTTTTTTATTATTGGCATTGGGGTCTTATGGTCAAACCAAAAGATACACATTTGCTATATCGGCAACGCCCAATATTTCCTGGGCATCGGCTGAGTATAAAAATAGTTCATACAAGATGCGGCCGGGACCTGGTATAGGCTTAGGGATAACTATAATTAGAAACCTAAATACGGAATATTATTGTGGAGCCAATATCGAATATTTGTTGAAGAACTATAATATGGTAGCTTTAGAGAACGCAAATAAGAGTATATACTCAGCAACCAATTTGCATCCCACATTTCAATTATTCGTGGGTAAGAAATTATCATTTAAAAATATCGGAACCTTGCGTTTTGAAATAGGTGGCAGTATTAATACCTATCCAATAACAGCTTTTTTTCAATATAGTAGCCCTTCAGCAAATGTTAATATAGCAGTATTAGGAAAAACAGCCAAATGTATTATCGCCAAATTGGGATACACTAGCAAGAATAAGCCACGGTTCACTTTCTACGCCACAATAAATCAAGGAATAACCCAAACTGAAACCACTGAGGTTTTTGATACTAAAACCTTACAAAAAATACAAAGGCTAATATACAGAGACAGTTTTTTTGGTGTTAATATTCTATATAGGATAAGGTAATAATAATCTATCTTTTGCTATATATTTATACGGAAGATTCTCTTGTTAACTTTTAAGTTATCTTTGCACTTAATAATACCGATACGGTATCTGTATTAGTCTATACTCACCTTGTCGCCGTTCTATAAAGAACGGTGACCATCTATAAAGTCCTTTCTTTTGAACGGCGATACAAAACAAAAGGTAAAAACAAGCAGCGTGCCCCCACAAGGCCCGCTGCTTTTTTGTTAGTTTCCCCCCATCGGGCTAATCTGCGATGGCACCTGTTTGTGAATATTTCAACCAAGCCCGAACAGGGTAAAACCGATATGACTGTGGCTTGTTTTTGGCAAAAATAAATTTATTATCCTGAAAAATAAATTTGGAAGTTACCCCCCCCCCACCCTTATTATTGCATCTTAATTCAATTAAAACAACTAAAAACCGAAACCAACCAATTAAACCTATAAAACAACACTTAACACGAAAGGAGGTCCGTTTTACATTTTAATTGTTTTTACAATGTTCAAACTATTTAATTCATTCTTGTTTGCTTCTCTATTATGCTTTCAATACGCACATGGCCAAGAATTATCATTTACATCAAACTATGATTATGATACATCACAGATATATATATCGGTAACTGTAAATAATGAAAAACATCTCTTCCTATTTGATAATGCTGTTCAGAGCAGTATTATCTTTTTGAATAGCCCGAATGACCTTAAACGCTATAAAATAAAGTCAAAAACATTTATTTATGACGCTAAAGGAAACAGGGACACCGCATATATTGTTAATGCCTCTATACTCATTCCTGAATTGAAAATAAAAAATAAAAAAATAAATATTCTTGCATTACCCTATTCCTCTTCCACTAAACAGCTCGAACTAAATGGGGTAACAGGCATATTGGGATTGGATATAATAAATTGCCATGACTGGCTAATTGATTTTAACAGAACTGTTATAAAAATATTAAGAAAGAATGATTCTGTAAAGAAAGAAAATTATTATAACCTACCAACAATTAAAGATAGACACTCTACTTATCTATATTAGTAAAAAATAACGAAGTCTCAGACACTTTTAATATAGATTTGGGATATAATAAAACTATTTCTACATTTTTAAATAGTTACGCCAAAACCTGTGAGTACATAAAAATTTCACAAGCTTTATCTGTTATACAAAGCTATATTGATACAAATTATATTTGTGTCAATAATATAATATCTTTAAGTGATTCATTGTGCATACAAAATATACCAATATATTATAATAAAAATACAAAATCGAATTTAATAGGGGTAGGTTTCTTCAAGGAATTTGGGGAGGTTATCTTCATGAACTCAAGTAGTCAGATACTTCTGAGGCAAAAGGAATATTCAATTTTCGTGTTAGATACTTATGTTATTCAGAATAATAAAATTGTTTCGGTAACAATAAAATCAAATAATGAACAAAATATACCAAGTTTGTTAAATCATGAATTATCAGATTCGATAACATTTAAAAAAATAACATTGCCCCATACATTATATAAAAGAGCTTCTAACTGTAGTAATTGACGATAGTTTTTTTTTACGCGGGGGTTGGCAGGGCATTGCAAACGCCGGATGAGGGGGAACGAATCGCTATCGGGATGCTACACCGCCAATACCGTAAACTTATCAATCGTTCCACGGAGTTTATTTTCATATTTTACTTTTGTCGAACAACAATGATAATAATATGCCACCTAAGTGGTATTGGCTTAAAGATCAAGAAAACCCTTGGTAAATTGCCAAACTCGCCAAATAAGCCATTCCGGTAAGTATGATAATTTGCAACAGCGGCCACTTCCACGATTTTGTTTCCCTATATACAACAGCCACAGTGCTGGTACATTGCAGTGCAAATGCATAAAAGAACATGAGTGACCATACTGTGGGCATACTGTAGCGGGGCTTGCCGGTAATAGTATCTACCTCGGCCTGCATTTTTTGTTTCAAACTTTGGTGCCCTTCCCCGTCGCCAATACTGTATATGGCCGACATGGTTCCCACAAATACTTCGCGGGCTGCAAACGAGCTGAGCAAAGCAATTCCTATTTTCCAATCGAAACCCAGTGGACTTATGGCGGGCTCAATCCATTTGCCAAAGTGGCCTGCATACGATGCTTCCAATTTTTCTGCCTGCATTTGTGCTTGAGCTGAAGTGGAGTCTTTATATATTGATTGGCTATATTTTTTTTCTACCTGTTGCAGTTTATCTCCTGGCCCATAGCTGCCCAAAAACCAAAGTATAACAGACACACATAATATAATAAGTCCCGCTTCTTTTACAAATACTTTTACCCTGCCCCATACCACCAATGATACATTGTTAATAGTCGGCCATTTATAGGCGGGCATCTCCAATATAAAATAGTTTTTATTGTTTTGTTTTAATATTATTTTAAAAACCCATGCCACCAATAATGCAGCTACAAAACCAACCAAATACATACCCAGCATTACCAAGCCTTGCATGCTCAATACGCCCCATACCTGTGTTGTGTCAGGCACAATGAGGCCGATGAGCAATACATATACTGGCAAGCGTGCACTACAGCTCATTAGCGGGATAACCATTATAGTAATAAGGCGGTCTCGCACATTCTCAATATTGCGGGTAGCCATTATTGACGGCACCGCACAAGCCATTCCTCCAATTAAAGGAACTACTGATTTACCGTTCAAGCCAAAACTACGCATCAGCTTGTCCATTATAAAACTTACCCGGGCCATGTAGCCACTGTCTTCCAGTAAAGTGAGCAAGGCGAATAAGATCATAATCTGCGGAACGAAAACCAACACACCCGATACGCCCGATAAAACACCATTGGCCAATAAATCACCCCACATATTGGGCAAGTGGTGTATGGTATATGAACTGAGACTATTAAATCCTTGTTCTATCACTTCCATGGGCCAACGTGCCAGCCAAAAAATACTTTGGAACATCACAAATAACAAAGCGAAGAAAATGAGCAAGCCCCAAACTTTATGGGTGATAATCTTATCTGCAAAATTACTTCTGTCAGTTACATGGGCTGTTTTTGTGATACATTCAATCAGTATTTCATCTATTTGTTTGAACCGCTCCACTGTTTCGCGTGCTTGCAGTTTGCCTGTCTCAAATTCGTATTTGGAGAATACCCTGGCGATATTCTGCCGTTCGTGCGAGGCACTGGAAACTTGGTGGGCCATTACCAAATCTTTATATATATTGCCAGTGTTGATTACAATTCTAAGTTCCTCCAAAAACTCGACAATGGCTGGGTTTATTTGGTAAAAAACCTTGGTAGGGATTTTTAAATTGGCTACTGTTTGCTCCAATATATCAATGCCTTGCTTTTTGCGGGCATTAATTTCAACTACAGGTATGCCCAATAGATTTGAAAGTTCTTTTGAGTCAATTTGTATGTGTTTTTGTGCCGCCACATCTAGCATGTTTAATGCAAGCACTGTTGGCAGCCCCAGGTCGATTACTTGCAGACACAGCAGCAGCGAGCGTTTTAAATTAGAAGCATCTGCAACTACGATAATTTTATTCGGTTCAAATCCTGTTTTTTGCCCCAAGATAGTTGACACCGTTACCTGCTCATCACCACTTTTGGGATATATGCTATATGTACCGGGCAAATCGATAATGCGGGCATTTTTTACATCGGCCCATTTATAATCGACAGTAGTGCCTGGAAAATTACTTACTTTTTGGTTAAGCCCTGTAATAGCATTAAACAAGGTTGATTTCCCTGAGTTTGGGTTACCTACTAAAGCAATATGGAGAAGTTTGGAACTGATCTTTTTTTAAAATTTAATATTTTGAGAACTAAAACTGTCTTTTCTTATTCGCACTTTTGCAGCCTCTTGTAGCCTCATGGCCAAGGTATAACCAGCTACCTGAATGGCAACCGGATCGCCAAAGGGTGCTATTAAAACCATTTTTACTTTTTCGCCCGGCACACAGCCCATTTCAAATAGCTTGGCCAGCAAGTCATCGGCTTCAATAGCTTCTATAATAGCGGTCTCCCCCTTTTTTAATTCGGACAAATACATGTGTTGAAATCGGTTGCAATTTAGAACATTTCTAAAGAGTAGAACAAAAGATTTGTGAAAAACTTGTGAATGGGTTTGGAATGGTATGGGTATAGGGCTATATTTGCCCCTCTTTTTACAAAACCGTATTTAGATATAACATCATTAAAATCAATTAATTAAAAAGGAATAATTTAAAGTATGAAAAGCCAAGGAGCCATTAAGGTATTTGCCATAGCATTTGCAGTGGTATGTTTGTTCCAACTGTCATTTACATTGGTAACAAAGTCGGTAGAGAGCGATGCTGCTGAATTTGCGAACGGAAACCCCATTCTCGAAAAACAATATCTCGATTCGGTTAGTTCCGAAAAAGTATATCCATTATTGCCATTTACTTATAGGCAATGTAAAGACCGCGAAATAAATTTAGGTCTGGACTTAAAAGGTGGAATGAACGCCACTTTGGAAGTGTCTATCCCCGACCTTATTCGCAACCTTGCCAAAAACAGCACTAATGCTGATTTTGACACAGCTATGCACGAAGCCTATAGAAGGCAACTTAATAGCAGCCAAAAAGGATTTGTGGATTTGTTTTATGAATCATTTAAAGACAAAAGCCCAAGCAAAAGCCTTGCTGGCATTTTTGCCAATAAGGACAATTCAAAATATATAACCAATACTTCTAGTAATGATGAGGTGATTAGCTATATACGCAAGCAAGCAACTGATGCCATTGACCGCACTTTTAAAATCCTTCGTTCGCGTATTGATAAGTTTGGTACTACCCAGCCCAATATCCAAAAACTGGGAACTACCGGTCGTATTTTGGTTGAACTGCCTGGTGTTAGCGACCCTGTGCGTGTAAAGAAACTTTTGCAAGGAACAGCCCGCTTAGAATTCTATCGCACTTTCGATTTAAAAATATTCGCTCAGAAAGATGGTATATGGGACAGAATGAACACAACTGTTCGCAATAAAATGGGCGGTATCAAACAAGATACTTCAACCAAAATTGACACCAGCCAAACCGCCCAATTAAGTAAAATTTATGATTCGATTCCATTTGCCAAATATTTCCAACGGGTAAACAATAGCGGCGAAGAAAATGTGTTGGGCTATGTATCAGTAAAAGATACCCCTCGATTTAATAGCCTTATTCAAATGGCTGATATGAAAGCGTTGGCTCCAAATGTGCGTATATTATATTCAGCTAAACAACGCTCAAAAACAGAGCCTTTCTACGGCATATATGTTATTGAAACAAAAAATGATGGTACACCATTATTAGATGGAAGTGTAATTACAGATGCCCGTAAGGATGTGAACCAGGGCGGTGCAAAAGAAATTTCGATGAGTATGAATAGCGAAGGTGCTCGTTCGTGGAAACTGATAACCGGGCAGAACAAAGACAAGTTTATAGCAATTGTACTGGACAGTGTCGTTTACTCTGCACCGAGGGTTATCAATGAAATACCCAATGGCCAATCTCAGATTACAGGAAACTTTACAGATGAAGAAGCCAGTGACATGGCAAACATATTAAAAGCAGGCCAATTGCCAGCTCCCGCACATATTGTGGAAGAAGCTATTGTGGGACCTACCTTGGGTCAAGAATCTATTGAAGCGGGGTTGCTTTCGTTTATTATAGCATTGCTACTGGTATTGGTATTTATGGTATTCTATTATAGTAATGCTGGTATAGTTGCCGATATCGCTTTGTTCTGTAACGTATTCTTTATAATGGGTGTGCTGGCTTCGCTTAACGCCGTGCTCACCATGCCAGGCATTGCAGGTATCGTGCTTGTTATAGGCCTTTCGGTGGATGCGAATATTCTTATATTTGAACGTATTCGAGAAGAATTGCTGAGCGGGAAAGCTACAAGCAATGCCATACGAGATGGATATAAAAATGCCATGTCGTCTATCTTGGACTCAAACATCACCACATTACTACTGGGTATTATATTATACTTATTTGGAACAGGGCCTGTACAAGGATTTGCGACCACTTTGATTATCGGTATCCTTACTTCTTTGTTCTCAGCTATATTTATCACCCGCATGGTTTTCGAACGTTGGTTGGGCAAAAACAAAGAAATTAGATTCAGTACCAAGTTTAGCAAAGGTGCTTTCCGTAATATCAATATAGATTTTGTTAAACATCGCAAAAAATATTATTTATTCTCATCAAGTATTATATTAGTAGGTGTAATATTTTACTTTATCAATGGGTTTAATTTTGGGGTTGGTTTCAAAGGTGGACGTACCTATACAGTTGATTTTAGAAAAGATGTTACCAATGATGAACTTCGCTCAGAACTGGCCAAAACACTGGCCAATCCACCTGAAGTAAAAACATTTGGAGAAAGCCGTAAAAAAATAACGACCACTTA
>JAYVCI010000215.1:0-34484 GCA_043750035.1 Chitinophagaceae bacterium | reverse complement strand
TCTTTTTTCAAAAAATATTGGAATTTTTTTTGCTGCCTTTTGTAAAAGGGCTATTTGCGTGATTGCCCTGTTTTTATTGAAGCCTTCAGCGGTTTTTGTGTGCAGTGCAACCTGTTTTGTATCCGCATTTAGGTTGTTTTCTACAAACTGTTCAAAAAGATGGTTAACCATGTAAGACTATTTTATATTTACTTTTGCATAAAATTCAATGTACATGAATATTTGCATTACCAAACACGCAGCAAATATCACTTGTTTGTTGTTAGTATCTTTACTTCTTGGATCTTTTCTTAATATTGGGTGCAAACCTAAGAAAGCAAGCAAGTGTCCAAGCTACGAAGCTGACTCTAATTCCAACCCAAGGAAACATAGAAAAGGTAAAAAAAGTTTATATAATAAAAGAAAAAATGAATCGCAAAAAAGCCCTTTTTGGAGCATTACTTATCACTCTGGCTATTGGCATTAGTTCTTGCCAAAAGAAGATCTGTCCTACTTTTAAGTTGGAGAGCTTGACCGAGGTAATAAAATAATGACTATCCAAGCTATCGAACCCACTAAAACCCTAAACCCTATATTTGGCAGTTTAATGGGTATGGAACAAGTAATATAAATACGCTGCTAGCTGCTGCATATTTATATTACTTCAAAACAGTTCCATGTTTTAAAAATAATTGAAATTTATTATTTGCTTTAAATCCTTGCTGAGGCTTTGTGCCACAGGGCAAGTAATTGCCGCTCGCTCCAATATCATTTTTTGATGGTTGTCTAATCCATTATCCTTTATATGCATATCTATATGCACCTCGCTAATGCGGCGTGGGTTTTCGGCCATCACTTTTGTAACATCGGCCCATGTGCCATCCATATCAATACTGTGCGTATTGGCCGCTATGCCCATCACCGTTATCATACAAGTTGCCAATGAGGTAGCTACAGTATCGGTGGGCGAGAATGCTTGTCCCTTGCCGTTGTTATCAGTGGGAGCATCGGTAATAAATGTTTCGCCCGATTTGGTGTGCGTGGCCAATGTGCGAAGTCGGCCTTGGTATTTTACTGTTGATGTAGGCATGGTATTTATTTTATATTTTACTCCCGATAGCTATCGGGATAGTATTTTATTTTTTAGATAATAGCTGATCCAAACCTAACTAAACAAGCTGTACTAGTTTCAAACTTAAGTCGAGAGCTTTTACTGAATGGGTGAGTGCCCCCATCGAAATATAATCAACACCCGTTTCTGCATAAGAAACAAGATTGCTTAGGGTGATTCCTCCCGATGCTTCAGTTTCATATTGTTTGTTTATCATATTAACTGCTTCCTTAAGCTTGGGTAATTCAAAATTATCGAGCATAATGCGGTGTATGCCGCCTGCTGTTATTGCTTGCTTAACTTCCTCAAGGTTGCGTGTTTCCACTTCTATTTGCAAATCAAGATTGTTATGCAATAGGTATGCTTTGGCTTTTGTAATCGCATTAGTTATTCCGCCCGCCGCATCTATATGGTTGTCTTTGAGCATCACCATATCATACAAACCAAAACGATGGTTATGCCCACCGCCCATTGTTACTGCCCATTTTTCCAATAGCCGCATCCCAGGCGTGGTTTTGCGGGTATCGAGTATTTTGGTGGGGAGATGATTTAATAAAGCCACAGCTTTTTGTGTGGTGGTGGCAATGCCGCTTAATCGCTGCATGCAGTTGAGCAAAAGCCTTTCAGCTTTTAGAATAGAAGCTACTGAGCCTTCCACCTCAAAAGCAGTATCGCCATATTTTACAGCGGCACCATCATTTATATATACATGGGTTTGTAGTTCAGCATCCACTTGTTTCAGGATAGCTTTTGCAAGTTGCACTCCTGCCAGTATTCCACCATCCTTTACCAATAACCTTGCTTTGCCTTGCATAAATGCAGGAATACACGAAAGTGTAGAATAATCACCAGGCCCAATATCTTCAGCCAATGCTTGGGTGATAAATAGCTGAACGCGGGGGTCTGAATCGAACTGGATTTGCACACTGCAAAATTAGTGTATATTTTCTCCTTACTTTCGCACACCAATAAAATAACATGGCGGATAAGAAAAGCAAAAACCCTTTTGTGGGTAAAGACAGATTGGAGTTTTATAGTGATGGAGGCAATCAAAAAGGAATTGAAGCACGGGACGGGTTCCCAATTTTTATTGATGCTGTTAAGAAATTAATACTAACTTCGCCTCATTAACTATCGGTAGGTAATTTAATATATTATGATGAATAAGAAAATTGTATTGGCAGGAGGGACAGGGTTTGTTGGGAAATATTTTGCAGAACAGTTCAAAAAAGTAGGGTATGATGTTATAATAATTTCTCGGCAACCCAATCATGTGCAATGGGGCGACAGCACTGCTATTTTAAAAGCTATAGAAAATTCTGAAATGGTTATCAACCTTGCTGGAAAGTCAGTTGATTGTAGATATAATGAAAAGAACAAAGCAGAAATTTCACGGTCAAGAATTGAAACTACCAAAGCATTGGGCGAGGCGATATTGCAATGCAAAAACCCACCACCGCTTTGGATCAACTCCAGCTCAGGTACTTTGTACAGACACGCTGAAGACCATGGCATGACAGAGGATAGGGGAGAAGTGGGTACCGGATTTTCAGTAGGCATTGTAAAAAGGTGGGAAGAAATATTTTTCTCATTTCATCTCCCCAAAACCCGACAAGTAGCGTTGCGTATGACTATTGTATTGGGCAAAGATGGCGGAGCAATTAAACCTTTAGCAAATTTAGTTCGCTTTGGTTTGGGCGGTCAGCAGGGGAATGGGAATCAAATGTTCAGTTGGGTGCATATAGAAGATTTATATCAAATGGTTTTGTTTATACAGCAGCATACTGAATTAGAAGGCCCATTTAATTGTGCATCTCCCAATGCCATCAATAATAGAACATTGATGAAAACTTTTAGAAACATACTGAAGGTGAAAATAGGTTTGCCATCTCCCAAATGGCTATTAGAAATTGGTGCAGTTATAATAAAAACCCAAACAGAACTTATATTGAAAAGTCGCTGGGTACTACCCGAAAAGTTAATGAAATCAGGCTTCACATTCAAATACCCAACTATTGAATTGGCATTGAAAGATATATTAACCCATGACTTATAACGAAAACATTATATTGTTTGATGGCGTTTGCAATCTATGTAATAGTTCAGTTCAGTTTGTAATAAAACGTGATAAAAAAGCTAAATTCAAATTCGCATCTCTTCAGTCAGAAAGTGGGCAGGCATTGCTCAAAAAATTTAATTTACCAACAAATGATTTTAATTCATTTGTATATATTCATGGTGAACGATGTTATCTCAGATCATCTGCACTACTAAGGGTTTTAAAAGAATTGGGCGGAGGGTGGAAACTATTATATGCTTTTATAATTGTGCCCAAATTTATCAGAGATTTTTTTTATAATATTATTGCAAAATCTCGCTATAGTTTATTTGGGAAACAGAACAGTTGTATGATCCCAACTCCAGAGTTGAAGAGTAGGTTTTTGGAGTAATATATTTATCTGCGTTCATTCTAAACGGGCTTCTGACGTGGCAAACTTTAGTTCACATTTTGTAATTCCATCGTAAGTGTGCTCGGTTATTCAACTCCTTCAGAGTTGTAGTTCGTCGCTTTTTGTTTCCTCGAATTGCATTCGAGGTTATTCATATTCAACTCCTTCAGAGTTGGTAGTTTGCTAAAAAAATATAACAATGTTGAAGGAATCCTGAAAGGATTCAATATGAATAACCCTGCATGAAATGCAGGGAGAAAAATCGACCTTGTACGCAACTCTGAAGGAGTTGAATATTGTCGAATGGTGTCAGTCGAATGTATATGACGCTCCGTGCATGTACCTCCCACAGTCCGACACAACAGCGGGTCCAGAATGACGGCAAAAAAACAAAAATACTACACCCCTAACTTCTCTTTCAACGCATAAAAATTACGCTCGCTGCTGTTGCGTGACACGAGCTCACCAATAAAGCCTGCGAGGAATAATTGCACACCTATTATAATAGCTGTAAGAGCGAGGTAGAACAAGGGTTTATCAACAATATCACGCACATTATATCCGTGTATGGATGCATATACTTTGTCCCAAATTAATTTAATAGTTAATATAAATCCCAACAAAAAAGAAAGCCCACCCATAAAACCAAAAAAGTGCATGGGGCGTTTGCCGAATTTGCCCACAAAAAATATACTGAGCAAATCTAAAAAACCATTCATAAATCGGGATAACCCAAATTTAGTTACGCCGTACCTACGTGCTTGGTGTACTACTTCTTTTTCACCAATTTTTTTGAAGCCAGCCCATTTGGCTATCACTGGAATATATCGGTGCATTTCGCCATATACTTCTATATTTTTTACTACTTCGTGTTTATATGCTTTAAGTCCGCAGTTGAAATCGTGTAATTCTATACCGCTCATTTTGCGTGTGGCCCAATTGAATAATTTGGTAGGAATAGTTTTGGTAATGGGGTCATATCTTTTTGCTTTCCATCCGCTCACCAAATCAAAACCACCTTCTATAATCATTTTATATAATTCAGGCAATTCATCAGGACTGTCCTGCAAGTCGGCATCCATCGTAATTACAACTTTGCCCGCAGCGTGTTGGAACCCTACATTTAGTGCGGCCGATTTGCCATAGTTTCTACGAAATTGTATACCTTTAATATGGCCATTTTCCTGGTGAAGTTTATTAATTACTTCCCAACTTTTATCAGTGCTGCCATCATCTACCATAATCACTTCGTAACTATGCTTGTGCTCATCCAAAACCCTCTTAATCCAAGCGGCTAGTTCGGGTAACGATTCATCTTCGTTATATACAGGTACTATAATAGATATATCCAACATTAGGCTTTACGTTTAAATAAAAATAATGACGAAATTAATGATAATAGGAATCCAACCATAAAAGTAAGCATATAGAAACTAAGGCAAGCCAAAATGGCTTTTTTGAAATTACCAGCTTCTATAATATTTTGAGTTTGGCCTGGGTTTTCTTGCAGGCTAATTTTTTCCAGTGCTGCCATCACATCTGAGTTGGCAAAATAGTATATAAATAAAAATACAGCAGCCACAGCACCACCTATAAAAACCGTAATAACACCGGCACCCAATCCTTCGGTAATCTTCATAGGGCGGCCTGCAAACTTGCGGCGGTGTTCCAGTATGGCCAATACAATGGGTACCAATATCATCACCAAGTTTAATATATTATAATTGCCATCAAGGCTATGATTGTCTTCTATGGTTTTGCGTGTAGTAAAGTATAGATATATAATAAGCAATACGCCCATTGCTACGCCAAATTTAACAGCGGTTCCTAAAGGTGATATCAATTCTTGCGGTTTCTCCTCGCTCATGCTTTTTTGGGTTTAATAAGTTTGTGAAATGCAGCGGCAATTAATGAGGTAATTAATCCCAAAAGAAACCAATCAAGAAATGCTTTTAGAGATAACGAAATTGGGCCATTCAACCATTGTATAATTTCTTTCTTTGTTTCATATTGCTCATCCGTTATTTCACGTTTTTGTAATTGTATATCATTTGCCTTATTATACAAACTAGTAAGCTCGTCAACTTTTTCTGTATTGGATTTAAAATAAAAATATATAAATCCAGCTATTATGATTGCAAACCAGAGGACCGTATAAAAAGAGGCGACAAATGCTTTTTTATATGTTATTTCCCCTCCTAAATTTTTATCACGGTGTATTTTAATTGCGGCCAATCCAAAACCTAAAATAATGAGATATTGGATATACTTATATATTACGTTTCCCCCCATATCACTATTCCATATAAATATATAGTTATATATCAGCATAAACACACCTAGAATCCCCCCTAGTATTAGGGAGATTTTTAAGGGACTTTTATTTTTTTCTTCTAGTGAGTATTCATCACTCATAAATTTATTTGATATTGATTTAGGCTGCAAAGGTAAGCCATTTGCAATGCGTGTTTGTCAGTTAACTTGTTTGCCAAATGCGTAGTATCTATATCGCCTTTAAAGAATAATAAAATCGGTAAAATATAATCGTGCATGGGGTCTTCGGCACCAATACTGTTGGCAGCTTTGATGATATCATCCACTTCTTCATCTACCATTTCCTGTAGTTCAATTAGCGATGCATATATCTCATGCTCTTCACTGAAACCATCTTCTTGGGTCAATAAAAATTCATCAAGAAAATCTTCGAGCGATTGTTCCAATCCATCATGTTTGCACTCGTCAATATATAATAACAAATTCAGAAGTTCGGTTCCTCTGTCCAATGTATTTTCTTCTATCTGCAACCAAGCAGGGCTCTCAAAATAATCAGGGTCAAATCTATTGGCATCTACTGATAAAAAATGCACCATCAGTAAATCGAAAACCGCTTCTTGCAAATCAATATATTGTGGATTGCGGGCAAATACCTCATCCAGTTTGTTTAGCTTATCTTCAAATCCCGCTTCTTCAGAAAACGATTGTTGCAATGCAGCAACCAATGTATGATAATCATTTGGAAGTTTTTTTACGGATGCGTATCCTTCAAATAGTCCGCTAAGTGCAGCATTTATTGAGCTTGTTTCTTGTATCATTATGTTTTTAATTTTTTCTTTTTGGCTGATGGGAATAATACATTGTTCAGTATCAATCTATATCCCGGCGAATTTGGGAACAAAGATATATCTGTAGGTGGTTCGCCCACTATATGCTGATAATCTTCCGGGTCGTGGCCGCCATAGAAAGTCCACGTGCCTTTTCCGTAATCGCCGTGCAAATATTTTGCTTCGCCCATTGATTTATTTTCGCCCATGGTTACCACCGTATTTTTGATAAACTCCTTATGGAAAGCAGTAGTTTGGCCCATAAATCCTTTAACAATTTTGGTGTGGTTCTGGCATAACATGGTGGGAACCACATCACTCTTTGCACTGAAATCGAACAAGGTAAAATAATCTTCTTCTTCACGCACATTACGCATCTCAGGTCGGCAGTCTATACTGGAGTATTCGTAAGTATAAGGGTCTTTGAGCAAGGTGAATTTTTCAAACGCAAAGGTATTATTGAAATTAAGTTTTTTGTCGGAATTGGGATCGGAGCCATCGCCATCAAATATGCTTTCGCAAATATCAACACCATCGGCCGCCAATGCTATATCATAACTATCCGTAGCACTGCACATGGCAAATAAATAACCGCCACCCATCACAAAATCACGAATCTTTTTAGCCACCGTCAGTTTCAGTTGCGACACTTTTGTAAATCCATGTTTGGCAGCAGTTGCTTGCGATTCTCTCACTTCAGCCTGGTACCATGCAGCAGTGTGAAAGCTGCCATAAAATTTTCCATATTGCCCCGTAAAGTCTTCGTGGTGTAAATGTAACCAATCGTAAGTGGGGAGTTTGCCATCCAGTACTTCATCGTCGAATACTACTTCATAAGGAATCTCTGCGTAGGTCATTGCTAATGTTACGGCATCATCCCAAGGTTGTTTGGTTTTGGGTGAGTACACCGCAACTTTCGGGGCTTTATATAGTTTCACCACTTCCATATTTTGGTCGGGCTGGGCTATTTCTTCACGTATGCCTTGCGATTGCCCATCTGTTATTTTTTGATAGGTGATGCCCCGCAGTTTGCATTCTTTTTCAAAATCCTGGGAGTAGGCGAACATAAAACTACCGCCTTTGTAATTGAGCAACCACTCAGCCTCCACACCTTTGGCAAGCACCCAATAAGTAATGCCATACGATTTGAGGTGGTCTTTCTGGCTCTCGTCCATAGGAATTAATATAAATGAGGCATGGGCTTTTATGGTAATAATAGCGAACAGCAGGATAATGAACTTCTTCATATTGGGTTTACGTTTTTTGTAAGACAAAGGTTGCAATTACTACTCCAAAATTACATTAAAAAACTTGACTTGCAATGGCCTTGGTAGCTTCACTCTGGCCCATGGTATAATAATGCAGCACGGGAACTTTAGCTTCCTTCAATTCCTTCGATTGCTTAATAGCCCACTCAATTCCTATTTGTTTTACAGCGATATCGTCTTTGGCTTTTTCTACCTCATTCGATAACTCTTCAGGAATATCAATGGCAAATATTTTTGGCAGTATGCTCAATTGTTTCTTGGTGGTCAAGGGTTTCAAACCTGGTATAATAGGAATATTGATTCCCATTTCTTTGCACTTGGCCACAAATTCGAAATATTTACTGTTGTCGAAAAACATTTGGGTAACGGCGTATTTTGCCCCTGCATCTACTTTGCGTTTCATAAAATTAAGGTCAGAAGTCATGTTCGGTGCTTCAAAATGTTTCTCGGGATAGCAGGCCACGCCCGTACAAAAATCTGTAGGGAAAGGATTGGTGAGTTCCTGGTCCATATATATTCCGTTGTTCATGTTGATGATTTGCTGTATAAGCTCCAGTGCATTTTTGTTGCCATCAGGTTCGGGGTTAAACTGTGTTTCGTTTTTAATGCTGTCACCCCGCAAGGCCAGCACATTTTCAATTCCTAGAAAGTGCAGGTCAATTAATGCGTTCTCGGTTTCTTCTTTGTTGAACCCGCCGCAAATGATGTGTGGCACGGCTTCCACCTTGTATCGGTTCATAATTGCCGCACAAATGGCCACAGTGCCCGGGCGTTTGCGGGTAGAGATTTTTTCAAGGCCACCGTCGTGTCGTTTGCGATAAATATACTCTTCGCGGTGGTAGGTTACATCCACAAAAACGGGCTTAAATTCCATCAAAGGGTCAATTCCGTGGTAAATACTGTCGATGCTTTTACCTTTCAAAGGAGGCAATATCTCGATGGAAAACAGCGTATCTGTAGCGTTTTCGATGTATTGTGTAATTTTCATCTCACGGCAAAATTAAGCATTTGCATTGGGTTGCAATAAATATTTAAAAATGATTTGCCATATTTAGATTATCGTGTTACTTTTGCAGCCCTTTTTATTGAGGGTAAATAAATTAAAAAATACAGACATGAAAGCAGTAGCATTATTCGGAAACAAAAGAGAAAACACTGGCAAACGCGGTTCAAGAGATTTGCGTAATGAAGGCAAAGTACCCTGTGTATTATATGGTGGCGATCAAAAAGAGCCTTTACATTTTTACATGTACGCTTCCGATTTTAAAGACATTGTATATACCCCAAATACCTATAAAGCCAAATTGGATGTGGATGGTGAGATATACAGTGCTATTATCCAACAAGTTCAGTTTCATCCTGTAAACGATACGATTATCCATGCTGATTTCCTTTCAGTGAGCGAAGACAAACCAGTTACCATGCAAATTCCAGTGAACATCACAGGCAACTCACCTGGTGTGCGTGCAGGAGGTAAAATGGTTAAGAAAATCCGTAAAATGACTTTGCGTGGTTTGATAAAAGACTTCCCAGATTTTGTAGAAGTAAAAATTGATGCACTTGAATTGGGCAAATCAATCAAAGTACAAGATATTAACTTGCCAGGTATCACTATTCTTGATGCTCCTGCAAATGCAATTGTAAGTGTAACGGTAACACGTTCTACCAAACAAGAAGCTGCAGCTACACCTGCCAAGTAAAATTCCAACAACAATATAATTAAAAACGCTGCCTTTTGGGTGGCGTTTTTTTTTGTTTATCGCTGCACGATGAATTTCTGAACAACCGATTTGTTTTTACTTTGTATTGTCACAAAATATATTCCGTCAGCAAAATTGTTTGTATTAATAGTCTCGTTCGCTGAAATCATTTTCTGTAAATAAACTACTTTTCCAAACATATCTATAATACTGATTTTTGTAAAGTTATCTATCGGTATATTGGTTTGAATATTTAGGAATGAACCAGAAGGCACAGGCGATAAAAGTAAACGTAGTTCTTTCTCGGCATATGTAGGTTCAATATCCATGGATGTATTACAATTATAGGTACTGGCTATTGTTATCGAATCAATATCAGCACCAAGGTCTTTGCCATCTGTGCCCGCATTTTTATAGGTGCTCGAACTGGCCAAACGGTAATCGCCTGAGGCAAAATTTACGAATCCTACCGCCGCATTATTTGCAGGAAAAAAATTGCCAGCAGGGTAGCCATTTGCCGAACCGCCGATGTCTGCATTATGTGTTACGGTCTAGTTATTATTAAACCATGTAGCTAATGTTGAATTTGCGGTGCCCGTTCCGCTGCCAATAAATCCATAATAGGCATGAGATACCAAATTATTCTGAAACACAAAATAATCGGTTTTAGGTGAGCCGTCAGAAACCATATAGGCATTGGTGGTAAAGCCTGTATTGTGGTCGAAGGTAACATCTGTGGGGCCGTTTAATACCATAAACATCCTGCCATCGCCGCCAGTGCCCAAGTTTGTTACATTCCATAAATTATTTTGTATCAATATACGTGAAGTTCTTTGGCTGGTATTCGGTGCATCGTAACCTGACATCACCATTCCTTGAGCCACATTCACAAAAGTATTAAAACGTATGCACACATCCTGAACCACTGACCAAGGTGCTGTATTGTTTTGGTTGCGGGGTGTAAGCAACAAGGCGAAACCAGATTGGGCATTGGGCCAGCAGTTTTCAAAACGGTTGCCCTCAACCAGTACCCGCTGTGCATTTTTAAATTCGAGGAGATTTTTTATATCCCATAATTCGGTCATCCATTTCAGCGGTTTAAAAAACAGGTTACATCGAATCTCAATATCCGATGGCACTGCATTGGGGATGGAAGGATCAGACCCGCCAAAAATTACATTTTCGCCCGCACCCTCTAGGTAATTATTAACGATTTTAATAGGGCCGGTACTGCTATAGCATGCCAGTGCTTGGCTATCGGCACCGTCTTCTTTACAATCAGAAATATAACAATCTATTACTGATATATAAGCCCCGTTCGCCAAAATGCCCCTGCGACTGCCTTTAGCCGAATCGCCATGTATATAACAACGGTCGAACACGAGGTTATTGGGTTGGGTAGCGGCGGTTTTCTCCCCATTCCCTAAATTTATAATATTATATACATAGTTCCCTGCAACGGGTCTAAATTCTATTCCTACAAAACGGTAATGATGCGAATTGGCAACCGTATTTATGGTTCCACCCGACCCTGCGGCTACTTCTAGTTTGGGCATATTTACAGCATCAGCAATACTTACCCGCTTGCATGGTGCGGGCAGACTTGAATAGGCCGAAGATCTGATATATATCCAACCGCTGCCTGTGGTTTTATTGGGCAAGGTAAAAGGACCTTTAAAAGTTGTACCCGCCTGAAGTTCTATAATGTCACCAAGGTTGGCCGAGTTTAGTGCGGTCTGAAATGCAGCACTCGTGCTCACCTGATATAATTGCCCGCCCGTGGGTGGATTGTAAGGTGTTAGTATATATATCTTTGGCAGGGTAGGGGATACCGCAGCAGTTGCGGTGGTTAGCATAACCAGATTCAGAAAAATGATAAATGGAATAACGCGTAAAGATTTTTTCATAAGGCAAAAATAGCACAAAAAAAGAGGATATACCAACTCGTCTTCTCAATAAATCTTGATGCCTGATACAACCGAGTTTATTAGGTAAAGTAAAAAAGCAACAAACACCCAAGCAAACTTTTACGTACATATAACCCAATTAACCTTGTAATTTGCAGCCCCAAACCCATGAGTTTTTTATCCAACCTATTTAGCAGAAAAGAAAAAGAGCTGCCAGCCGATTTTGTAAATCCTATTAAAGTTGATTTGCACAGTCACTACCTGCCAGGCATTGATGATGGCTGCAAAGAGATGGGAGAATCTATCGAGATATTAAAAATTTTAGAAAGTAAAGGATATACCAAAGCCATTACCACACCCCATGTAATGAGCGACTTTTATAAAAATTCGCCCGAGTTTATAAATAGCAAATTGGAGATGGTGCAGGAAGAAATGCAAAAGGCCGGTCTAACTATTAAACTAGAAGCTGCTGCAGAATATTATGTAGATGATAATTTTATTGACAAGGTTTTAAAAAAGAATATCCTGAGTTTTGGCAAAGAAAAATATGTGCTAATTGAGACTGGTTTTTTGGATATGCCCATGAATTTATTGTCCGCCATCTTCGAACTCAAAACTTCTGGATATATACCCGTGCTTGCACACCCTGAGCGTTACCAATATTTTATTCCAGGCACTGATGATTATGAACAAATAGTAGGCAGCGGTGTATTGTTCCAAATGAATCTTTTATCTATCATCGGATATTATAATCCCCAAGCTAAAAAAGTTGCCGAGCATTTAATACAAAACCAAATGGTGAATTTTATTGGTGGCGATACACACAATATGAAACACCTGTGGTTGGTGCAGGAGAAAGCGTTGAGGCATCCCTTGTATGGGAAGGTGGTGGAGTTGGGGTTGTTGAATAATACATTGTAGTATTGCTATTATTCAACTCCTTCAGAGTTGTAGTTTGTCGTTTTTCAGTACACCCGAATTGCATTCGGGCTTATTCATATTCAACTCCTTCAGAGTTGCCGTTTATCTATAATATATGGAAAGAATCCTGAAGGGATTCAATATGAATAACTCTGCATGAAATGCAGAGAACTGGATATCGGCCTTGAACGCAACTCTGAAGGAGTTGAATAGCGGCGTAAATCTTCCGAAAAAGTGGTTGAGATATGTATTGTATATTTTGGGCATGCCCCACGAAGCGTAGGTCGGGCCATACGCCTTACTGCGTGCCGGCTGCTGTCCCTCATGCGGCTGACGCGATAAGATTATATATTATTTACGCTCCTGTGCTTCTCTCAAAATCGCTCCTATTTCATAGATACGTTGTTTCATAATATGTTTTAATAAAACGGGGTCGAAGTTTAATTTTTTCTTAGCACCTCAGGTATTTCATTTATATTTAAGAATAAATTTTTTGTTATAGCAACACTCGCAGGTTCTGAATTTATATAAAAATAATAACGTGTTATATTATACTTTTTATTAGGTATTTTATGTGTTTTATTTACTATAGATTTTGAGGCAGCATAATCCACATAGGTTTTGTCGTTAAAATGAAAACGGAAAATAAAAACATTCCGAATGGAGAGGTCAATTTCTCTTCCATTCGCTAATTTACCTTTTAATTGAAAAACCCCATCATCAATTAATTCAACAGATTCTACACCATCAATTTCGTAAGAAGTTGTATAATTATATCTTTCGTTATTCTCACTTTCTTTTCCAAAATGATATTCGTCTGCGTAGTTTTTATCATAACTTGGATTAATAATTTTGTAACTGATTTGAACTTTCATCTACACACTTTTTATATGTAATAATTGCACAAAATATATCTATTTAGAAATGCTAAATTAGCTATTTATTTAAGTATTCTTCTATCCCAACTTGCTTAATATTACTTATAGAATCTACTAAAAACTTTACAATAATTCCTATTCCTACTTTTTCAGGAATCTCACTAACTCTCTTTAATAGAGATTTAAAAGACATTGCATATCCTACCTTTTCCTCATCCGTAATTTCTTCACTCTTGATATTTTTTAAGCTTTCTAATATTTTTTTGCGTTCTTCCTCAGATTGGGTGTTTTCAAAAATTATTTTTACTAGTTCTACTTCAGTTTCTGTTAGATTTTTATTTTGGGCAATAAAATCTTGGGCTGATTTATAATAATAGTTGTCTCCAACTTGAACGGAATTAGCATTATTTATTGTTAATCCAGATATTTTAATGTTGCTCATTTAAATATTTAATTATTGTGATAATTGTCCCCGATATGAATAGTCCCTCCATTAATTGAGGTATTAACAAATATAAAGTATACATTATATTGACTTTTACTTGTTTGGTTAAAACCTATATGTGTTGGTCTAATCTCCAATTCATTAATCATATTTATTAATTGGTTTTCCGAAAGTGAACTTGAAACATTTGCGTTACTATATAAACTAATTCGCCCAACGATATTTTTATCTAATTTTAATTCTGAAAATCCTTTATTTAAAACTGTACCAATAGGCATAATTTTAGTAAATATGTTGGTTGGAGCAGTTTGCAAGCTGCACATATCCTCCATCTTAACCCTCCCTATCATGATCGAAGAGTCAATCATATTGGTGCCCCCAATCGCTAATGCACTATAGTTTCCAGTAACACATCCGTGGTTCACTATTGAAGCAACATTCATAAATGCAGGCTGTATCGCATGGGTAGCTCCTGTTAGTGCTCTTGTTTTTCCAATAACAGATAGATTGTTCAACACTGAACCGGTATTCATAAATGCAGGCTGTATCGTATGGGTAGCTGCTGTTAGTGCTTTTGTATTTCCAGTAACACATACATTGTTCAACACTGAACCGATATTCATAAATGCAGGCTGTATCGTATGGGTAGCTGCTGTTAGTAATATTGCATTTCCATTAACGCATCCGTTGTTTATCATTGAAGCAGTATTCATAAAAATTGGCTGTATTGTATGTGTGGCCGCTGTTAGTAGTCTTGCATTGCCATTAATACATCCATTGTGTAACATTGAAACAGCAGTAATAAAGGGTGACTGAATTGCATGAAGTGCTACAATTGTTGGTGCTTCAGCCCCATTTTTGTCTATTAATAATCACAAAATTAACGAAAATAAATGTCAAAAAACAAATGTTTTTTTTAACATTTATTTTTTGGCTCTCATAACACCTAACAAGGTGAAATATATAATAAGAAAAATTGAGGATATTTACTTCTTCAACGCCAAAATCGAAAAATCACTATCTATTTTTTTAATAGTGTTAGATAGTAATCCGAGACCAGTTATTTCCATTTCTACCACATCATTTTCTTTAAGCCATTGCACTTTGTATTCTTTATTCTCCAGCAGGCCTGTACCATTAAGTTCGAGGAAACAGCCTGTGCCAACAGTACCACTGCCAATTACATCACCTGGCCAAATATCTACGCCATAAGCACAACGTTCAATAATCTCGGCGAAGGTCCAGTCCATATCGGATGCCTTGCCTTGGGATACTTGTACACCATTTACCCTGCAAACCATATTAAGGTTTAGGCTTTTGCCGGTATGATTGGCATTGGGAGGAACTATATATTGATCAAGCTCATCAGGCGTTACAAACCAAGGACCTATTACGGTGCTAAAGTCCTTGCCCTTAGCGGGGCCTAGGTTCAACAGCATTTCTTCCATTTGCAAAGTGCGGGCACTCATGTCGTTCATTATTGTATAACCTGCTATATATTTATCGGCATCGGCGGCTTTAATGTTGCGTCCTTTTTTACCAATGATGGCGGCAATCTCCAGTTCGAAATCGAGCTTTTGAAAATGGTCGGGCATGCACCAAATATCGCCGGGGCCTTGTATAGAATTGTGGTTGCTGAAATAGAAAATAGGATAGTGGTCAAACTCTTCTATCATGGGCACACCTCTGTTACGGCGGGCTGCAGCCACATGCTGGCGAAAAGCATAACCATCGCGGCACGATGTAGGACGCGGTACAGGGGCTTGTAATATCACTTCATTTAATGCCAAGCTTTTATATGCATCGGCATTTTGTTGTATGGCATCATTATAATATCGAACCTGAAACATGCTCCTGTCTTCTTCCAACAAAAGGATTCCCATATCATCTGGAATTGCTTCGTCGATTTCGCTGATGGGGTACACGCGGTCAGTGTGGGCGAGGATGCCGAGATGTTCGGTGTTGTTGTGTCTGTAGGTTACTAGTTTCATGTTGTTATATTATAATATTTTTCGTCATTGCGAGGAGGCTTCCGACGAAGCAATCCCCTTAAGTGTGTGCTCGGTTATTATATGTTTTATGCTGGAGTCTCATTATTAAGCACATTTCAATGAGATTGCCGCGTCGCCCAACCGCACTCCCGATAGCTATCGGGACTTCGCACTGCTCCTCGCAATGACGGTTGAGTTTTTCTTATACAGTTTCAATTACAGGAATTGCAATAGCTTTTTCCAATCTCTTTATAACATTTTCCTTCCCCAAAAGTTCAGCCATTTCAAATATAGGAGGACCACCACCCACACCACTCAATGCCCAACGGAATGCTTGCAATACATCTTTGCTTTGCAAGTTCATTTCAGTTAAAGTAGTATGAAATGCGGCTTCAATTTCGGTATGTGTATAGTTTGATATATGAATTATTTTTGTTATCATACTTTCGCAGAAGCTTGGCATGAATGCTTTCCAGCGTTTTTTGCGGACATCCTCATCATATTTTTTGGGGTCGGCAAATAGGTAACTGCAGTAATCGGGAATTTCATTTACGAAATTTACTTTCTCTTTGGTAAGTCCGCAAACCGTTGCTAGAAAAGCATCTGTAACTGTTATATCTTTTGCGGCAAGTAGTGGTTTTACGCTGGCTGCCAGTTGTTCATTGGTTTGCAGTCGCAGGTAATGTTGGTTGAACCATTTGGCTTTTTGCAAATCGAATTTGGCCCCGCTCTTCGCAATTTTATCTACCGTGAAGGCATCCACCAATTCGTCCAAACTAAATATTTCCTGGTTACTGCTGGGGTGCCAACCTAATAAGGCCAACATATTTATCACCGCTTCTTTATAATAGCCACTTTCTTTATATCCAGTCGATATTTCTTTGGTTTCAGGGTCTTGCCATTGCAGGGGGAATACGGGGAAGCCCAAGCGGTCGCCATCGCGTTTGCTTAGTTTTCCGGCACCTTCTGGTTTTAGTAATAATGGTAAGTGAGCAAATTTGGGCATCGACTCTTCCCAACCTAAGTATTTATATAATAATACATGCAAAGGGGCTGAGGGCAGCCATTCTTCGCCACGCACTACATGGGTAATTTGCATCAGATAATCATCCACCACATTGGCCAAATGATAAGTAGGCATGCCATCATGTTTTAATAAAACTTTATCATCCATCTGAGCAGTATTGAATACTACCCAACCCCTAATCTCGTCATGAAATTTCACCTCATCTTTGCGGGCCAGTTTGAAACGGATTACATAAGGGTCGCCTGCATCGAGGCGGCGTTTCACTTCATCTTTGGGCAGTGTAATCGAGTTAATCATCGTGCTGCGTGTAATCGCATCATACTTCGCTTCAATATTGCTCGACTTCAATCGTTCACGCATTGCTTCCAAATCATCGGTGGTATCAAAAGCATAATAGGCGTTTCCACTTTCAATCAACTGATCGGCATACTGGCGGTACATAGCTTTGCGTTCGCTTTGGCGGTAGGGTGCATGCGGGCCATCACCAAAGCCTACGCCTTCATTGGGCTCGATACCCACCCACTTTAGTGAGTCGATAATATATTGCTCGGCACCGGGCACAAAGCGGTTTTGGTCCGTGTCCTCTATACGTAAAATAAAATCGCCACCACTTTTTTTGGCCATTAAATAATTATATAATGCCGTGCGAACCCCGCCAATATGTAAGGGTCCTGTAGGACTAGGGGCAAATCGCACTCTAACTTTGCGTTCGTTCATAAATGTATAATTGTAAATAAGGCCACAAATTTCGTTAAGTTTGCCCCCCGTAAAAAATTTATTTTAAATACATGAAATTTATTCTCAATACCAATACCATTTATTGCTTCTTTATGTCGCTAGTTTTTGTGATATTTCCCTTTGTGGTGGAGGGTTCCAAGCCATCGGAAGAAATCGCCAATGCCATTTTACCCTTGTGCAGGATGCTGGGTTTTACCTTGGCTGCCATGGGTTTTCTTAGTTTGATTACGGTACGTTTCCTCGAAAACCGTCCTTCGGTGCTCACTGCTTTTTTCACGCTCACCGTATTTCACGGGGGGTTGTTGCTCACTTCCGGATTGGCTGCTGTGCAAGGCACCATGCTAGCTCCGGTTCCTGTATCGCATGGTATGTTGTTTTTGGCATTTGTATATCTGTTATATACCAATCTTAAAAATGGCGGTGTGTGATTTTAGATGACCGAAAAAAACTATATATATTTTTATCCGAGCCATCAGAAAGTTTATTTTGATGCGGTAACGGATATGATATCGCAGGACGATTATCACGAAGAGCTGGTTACCACAAATGAGTTTATACTGGCATTGGCAAAACGTTGGCTTGATGGAGAGGAGTTTTTTGAATTCAAAACATCGGGTTCAACAGGTCATCCTAAAAGTATTATATTATACAGAAAACAGATTGAAGCTTCCATTCGTCACACCGCTTCAGTAATTAAATATATTCCCAATGAAAACTGTTTATTATGCCTTAATCCGCAACACATTGGCGGTGCAATGGTTTTGCTGAGAGCGATAGAGTTGGGTTTAAATGTATATGTATGTCCACCACAAGTTGACAGTATTATACAGTTTTTTGAAAAAAATCAGGATATACAACATGCCTCTTTTGTCCCGATGCAAATGCAGAAATTAATTGATAAAAATAATCCCGATAGCTATCGGGACCAAATAGAAAATATAAAATATATTTTACTTGGCGGAGCAACAATCAGTAAAAAGTTAGAAGAAACATTATCTACTTTCTCCAATTGTATTTACCAAACCTATGGCATGACGGAAACCTCGTCCAACATAGCTTTACGAAAATTAAGCAATGGAGTTACAGAAGAATATTACACAATATTTGATGGTATAGAAATTAAGATAGATGATAGAAATTGCCTCAGTATAAAAGGTGAAATAACTAATCATATTTGGCTGCAAACAAATGATGTAGTTGAGTTCAAAGATGCGAAAAAAATTAAAATCATTGGTCGTGCAGATTTTGTGATTAACAGTGGCGGAATAAAAATACATCCCGAAATTTTGGAACAAAAACTACTTCCACAAATGGGAGATAAAATCTATCTTATTTCCTCGAAGCCTGATGATACACTGGGGGAGAGGGTAGTTTTGATCATTGAATCAAGCGAAAAAATGAATTTGAATTTTGATGAATTGCAACCTTATGAAAAGCCAAAAGAAGTATTATATATAAATGGATTACCGAGGACTGATAGTGGGAAGATGGATAGGATGGTACTAAAAAAGCTATTATAATGTCGTCATTGCGAGGAGGAACGACGAAGCAATCTCATCGAGTGTGTGCTCGAGAATTAAGTCTCGTCGAGCGTACTTCAATGAGATTGCCACGTCACCCAACCGCACAACCCAACGCTTCGTTCCTCGCAATGACGCAATAAAAAAATGAAACGCCAAACTTATATATTCACTACCATTATTACACTAATATTAGGTTTAGCCTCGAGAAAATTCGGCAACTACCTTCCATATTTTTTGAAAGAATACAGTGGTGATGCCATCTGGGCAATGATGATTTACTGGGGATTTAGATTTTGCTTATATAATAAACCAATATACTACGCTGCTATATTTTCTTGGACACTTTCTATCCTCATCGAATTTTCTGAACTGTACAAAGCTCCTTGGATCAAAGAGATCCGTGCAACCACAATTGGTGGGTTAATATTGGGTTATGATTTTGCTTGGAGCGATATAGTGTGCTATACCGTGGGGATTGTTATTGGGTTTTGTTTGGATAGTTTTTTGTTTAACAGATTTCACAAATCCAGTTAAATTTATATTTTAGTTCTATCCCCCCTGATAATTTTTAGCAATATAGAGATAACAGCAACAACCAGTAGTATGTGAATAATATCACCAGCATTATAGACAAAGAAACCGATGGCCCAAAATATGACTAAAATTACTGCGATTGTATAGAGGAGATTACCCATGGTATATTTTATATTGGTTATTTTATTCGCCGCGGCGAATTATATTGGTTCCGCCGCGGCGGATTATATTTTATGTTCTTCCGATAGCTATCAGGATGTCATTTTATATTTGTCAGGTTCGGACTAAATAGAATTTTAATTAAGACAGAAATTGAAGTTAATTACGCCATTCATTACATCGGGCAATACGTATGGTGTTACTATAAATATTTCATTGCTCTCATTACAAAGTTTTGATGTATTTGTTTCGTTCGTTTTGAATGAATTGTACTTTATATAAATTAGCACCAATGAATTGGGAAATTGAACTTTGAAAATTGCCATTTTATTTATTGTTTATTGAAACTTTTTATAAATACCTACTTGCGTTTTGTGCCAAAATTTGCGATAAATAATTCATCTTTTACATATTCTTCGTAATGCAAATCTGCATACATTAGGATGGAGAATCTAGCTTTAGGCTTGCCGCTTGAGTGGTGATTCAATTTTCCTTTAGCGGGAGTTGCATTTTTTGTTGAATTTGTCATTTTATTTGAGATTAATTCGTATATGAATTATTATGGTACAAATGTGAATATTAGAGAATAATAGATGTTACATAATATTGAGAATAAGTTGTATCATTCACACATTATGCTAATTGTTTTCGTCTGTTTACTATTAACTCAAGTTTACGTTGGTGTTGGTTTTTTAGTTCTTTTCTAAAAAAACTTTCAATTGTTAACCTTGCCATCAGGTAGCTCACCGTTGACTCTGCACCTTGATTGAGATTTACATTATTTTCTTCTAGCCCATCATAGCACCCACCCGTGCAAGGATTGTATATAATCTGATTTAGGTGATTTTTGCCCAAAAACCAGTTAAAAGATATTTCCATTTTATCAATATAACCTTCGTCTCTAAACACATCATAGAATTTACTTAAAGCTAGAATGGTATAGGCAACATCAATAGGTTGCTCTCCTCCATTTTTAACCTGTACAGATTCCGCTCGGTTATGCAACCACCCTTTATTTGAAATTACCTTTATGCTTTGTTCTTTAAATGTTTTACTTAAAAGAAAGTCAAATGATGATTTGGCAATTTTCTTATATAATGGTTCACCGGTAGCTAACCATGCACACAACAATGCTTCAGGTAAAATACTATTGGCGTATGTAAGGTAACTTTCGTACCATTGCCATGCTTCGTCTGCCTCGTGCTTATACATTTGAACCAATCTGTTTGCAAGGTGTGTTATTAATGATATATCATCATCAGAATGGATTTTTGTATTGCGGTAGTAGAGTCCTTTTATTATAAATGCCATGGCACGGGTCGAGTGTATTTTATGAACATTTAATAGTGCATTTTGCATGGTAAGTTCGGCATCAATTGCAAGTTCTTTTGGTAGTAATGCACTCATAGAAATCATATATCCCAATGCCCAAATAGCTCTCCCACTTGAATCTGCAAGGTTTGTTGTATAATTTTGTTCTGTAAATTTTTTTCCCTCGTCTACATAATTCAGAAAATAACTTTCTGGTTCCAAGCAATGCTTAATAAAATTGTAATATATATAAATGTATTTTAAATCATCTTCATCTTGTGTCAATTCAAAATGCTGGCACATAGCAATCAGTGCTCGGGCATTATCGTCAAGTGTATATCCTGAATCAATATCAGGCTGGTTAATTTTAGAGAATTGAATCATTCCAAAATCTGTGGTCATTTTTTTTACATGATTAAGATTGATGGCTGGAATAGTATAATGTAAGGAGATTTGACCCTCTCCAATTTTTTCGAACAATCTAGCATGGGCAATGGCGGTATTTTCCCAGGCCGTAGCTGCTATATAGTGCAAGCCATTCGAACTTATGCTGTTTCTCAGCGGTTCATCATCCAACAATTTGCTTATTGCTGCCGTTAATTGTTCTGGGTTCTCAAAATCTACAATCATTCCAACATCATTTTGCAATACCTCAAGTGCATGTGGAATAGGAGTGGCGATAATGGGGCAACCGCAACTGATGGCATACGAAAAAGTCCCACTTACGGCCTGGTGTGGATCTTTTGAAGTAAACAAATATATATCTGTAAGTTGTAAGTATTCTAACAGTGTAGGCAATGGCAAATACTCATTTATAAATGCTACATGTTGCTGTAGTTGTAGTTCTGCAACCCTTGCTTCAAGCATATTGCGGTACAATTCGCCTTCATAATTTAATACACCGGGATGTGTTTTGCCGATTATTAAAAACAGGATGTCTGGGTTTTTTTCAACGACAGCAGGCAGAGCTTCCAAAGTAGTTTCTATATTTTTTCCTGAACTTAATAACCCAAATGTGGAGAGTACTTTTTTTTCTGACAATCTATATTTGTTCTTTAGAAGTTCCTTTTCTGAATGTGGTACTAAGTGCGTACCATGTGGAATAACCGTAATTTTTTCATTAGAAATTCCATAATCATCGAGCAATATTTTTGCTGAAGTCTGGGTCATCACTATAATACTATTTGCACGAGCAGCTATTTGTTGCACTTTGGTTTTTAATAATTCATTGGGGTGTGGCAGTACCGTATGAAAAGCTATAATAACAGGTTTGGTAAGCACCGCTAAAAATTCTAAAAATTCTGCTTCTTTTTTTGCGAAAAACCCAAATTCATGTTGAATTAATACCATTCTGATATCAATATTGTCATTAATGGTTTTCGCTAATTGGATAAATGAATTGTGATGATCGGTGTTAAGGATATATTTTACCTTTTCAGTATAATTATGTTTTTCATGTTCCGATTCCAACGGACAAATACTGATTTTGAACGACTCGTTAAATTTGTTATTCAAAGCCTTTATCAAGTCCTGAGAATAGGTAGCGATACCACATTCTCGGGGAGGATAAGAAGTAATAACTAAAATTCCAGGCAGCTTATTTTTAGTATCCAGTATATGGATTTCGGGCATACTTTGTCGGATGACTTTTTTTTGCCCGTTCACTAATAGCATATTGATATTGTTTATCATGGTTTTATTTATTATCTTTTTTAAGGTTAAGTAAAAGTTCTTTTAATAATGCAGATATGCTTAGGGAGGCACAGGCAATCTGTTCATCGGCAGCACCATAATATATATATAGTGTGTCATCAATTAAAACGCTACCAGTAGGAAAGCACACATTATTTACTTCTCCTACCAGTTCCCAATCATATTCCGGTGTAAACAAAGCATAGGGAAGTCGTGCAATTTCTTTCTGTGGATTCTCTAAATCGAGCAATGCCGCACAGGCGGTATACACATAGCCTTTTACGGTATCATACACACCATGATAAATCAATAGCCACCCTGCTTCCGTTTCTATTGGAGGGCATCCGCCGCCTATATAGCTTACTTCGTGATCATGTTTTGGCGAAAGCACAACATGCTCCTCAAAATGTAGAAGATAATTCTGCCAGAATTCGTGAGTGAGTTGTTGTAAATCATCTACTGCCACAATTTGAATATCGGGCCTTACACGATGCAGGAAGTGCAATTTCCCATTTATTTTTCTTGGAAAGAAAATAAGATTCTTATCCCAAAGAAATATTTCTACATGTCGTTTTTCTAGAATATGCCAGGGTTCATTATAGCGAAGGTATTTTTCATTAATTTTACTTTTCGCTTCAGCAAGGCGACGAAACTCATGGTACGTAATAATGGGTACTATTATTCCCCGTTTATCCCAATTTACCAAGTCTTTAGATACTGCCAATGCTCCCAGTGCATTTACGCCATCATAGGCTGTATAGGTGAGATAGTATAAATCCTCAATTTTAACAATACGTGGGTCTTCCACACCATGCGATTCATAGTCGAACTGTGGAAACAGAATAGGCGTGTCACGACGCTCAACTACTTCCAACGGATTGTTTAATTTGCAATATCCAATGCTGGAATAATTACCCTTGCTCACAGCTCTGTAGAAAAGATGAATAGTATCGCCTTCCTTAATTGCAGCAGGGTTTAGCACACCTTCGTTTTCAAAACCGAGTGTGGTTTTCATCAGTATCACGCCTTCTTTTTTTACCGCTATCATAATGAATTTTTAAAGTGTAAAAATGGGATATTTTAAACGCCCCTGTCTTACATAACTTTTAAAATAAGTTATATTATTCACACTTTTTTCAATGGGGTAATTTGTTTTCAACTTCTCACTTCCATATCTTAAAGCTCAACAGGAATTTTTTCTTTTGGATGAGTGAACGCCAGTCAATAAACAAAAAAGTACTAAGAACTATTATACTTACTGCAATACTGGGAATAGAACCCCAAGATAATGTAACTGCTATGATATTTTCAAAATTGTCTGAGGCGTATTTGCCTATATGCAACGTAATAGCATCGGTTATAAATTTACCTATAAAAAATGCAGGAATAATATATAATGGTTTTATTTTAGCTATACCAGCAGCAACAAATAGGGGAGTGGTGGGGAGCGGCAGTAGGGTGTATGCAACTATTACTAGCTGACTTCTCCACCCTTGTTCTCTGATTTTTGTTCCAAGAAAAAGGAAGTCTTCAGTCTTTGAGGGTTTAAAAATTCGTGCAGCAAGAGACGGGATATATAAAGCAAACACATATCTTCCCAAAATGGAACCCAGAACTCCAATTACAACAACCAACCAAATATTCAAGTCGAACACCACCTGCAAAAAAACCATAATGGTAAAGGCGGGAAGAAAGGGAAAAGGTACTATGTCAAACAACAAAGCCCCGATAAAAACCAACAGATACTGCCACCACATATTTTTAATATTTTACTTATAAAGTGCAAAGATTAGAATTCGATTTACCTCCATTAAAGGGATTAAATCGCTGTATAATTCTTTATCATAATACTGAAGTAAAATTATGCTTACATTAACATGCAACTGTTACACAAAGTCAGGAATGATTTATATATATCTTACAAAAAAAATGGTGATTCGGGGGTCAGGATTACGAAACGTGAACCGAAACGGTTTCAGGATTCGGGGTTGCTGACACACACAACTGCCGTCCTCTCATTCCCGTAGAGCTATCTATTAAACGAAAAAAGTAATGAGTCTTTATTTTTTTTCCCAGCTATTATTTGGCTTATGATTTCGGCAGCAATTACACTAAAAACAATTCCATTGCCACCGAAACCCAGTGTATAATAAGTATGTGGGGTTTTATACCTAAACGGTTTGAAGTCAAAACAAAGTTATAGTTTTTTATCGGATGAGGTAGGAACTTCTGCTTTAGCAATTTCAGTAGGAGCTACTGTGCCTGAATACATTTTGGCATAAGCGGCAGTAAATTCAGCACCAAAAAACATAATCATAGATGAATATGATACCCATAATAAAAGCAATACTATAGAACCTGCTGCTCCATAGCCAGAAGCAGGATTGGCCTTGCCAAAATAAAATGCAAGAGCTGTTTTGCCAATCGTAAATAATAATCCGGTAACTAAGGAACCCAACCATACATGTTTCCATTTTATTTTAGCATCCGGTAAAATTTTAAACATCAGTGCAAAAAGAATGGATATAATAATTAATGAAATAATAAAATTCAGAACAATGAAAATTACCGCCATAAAGGTTGATGTATCAATTTTAATCAAATCACTCATAGCAGCAAGTGCGGCAGAAACAACCAGTGAGATTAATAATAAAAATGCGATCGCTAAAATTAATCCAAATGAAAAAAGCCTGGCTTTAAGTATCGGTAGTATTCCTTTTTTATCAACTACTTTTACATCCCAAATCATATTTAATGTTTTTTGCAACTCTACAAACACACCTGTAGCCCCTAACAGTAATACAAGTGCACCGATAATTGAACCTATAATAGTAGCTTTGGCCTCAAAAGCAGTAGCTAACATATCTTTTATTTGGGCAGCGGTATCAGCACCCATCGTGCTCGATATTTGTGAAATGATATGTTGGTTCACGGCATCCCTACCAAAAAAATAGCCTGTTACTGTAATGATTAGAACCAACAATCCAGGCATGCTGAAGATTGCATAATATGCAATTACCGCACTTTGCCTAAATGGATCTTTGAGGTTCCATTCTTTATAAGTTATTTTAAATAACTTGCCTAAATCTTTAATTTTAAATGGCATATTGTTATGATAATTATTTAATCTATTTTAAAATGGAATTGATATTTTAATTTAGGGATCTGCTTTCACTTTTTTTGTATGAATTTTCGTATTATTTTTTTTTCTTGCATGATGTGCATTTGCTTCATTGATAGAGTGCGACTCCTCTAATGACAATTCTTTTTCTGTCATTTCGGCCAGATGTCTGTAAAATTTTTGTAGCACTTTCAATTCAGCTTCACTAATATCTTCAACAGCAACAAGGCGATTGTTGGCCAACTCATGAGATGATACCAATTCGTTCAATTTTAAATGAATGGCAATCGAGTCTTTATTCTGACTACGTTGAATAAGAAAAACCATTAAAAAAGTGATAATAGTAGTGCCTGTATTAATCACCAATTGCCAAGTGTCAGAAAAGTTAAAAATCGGACCTGTTAAAAGCCATGCCACTATTATAAACAAAGCTATTATAAAAGCAGCCGTCTTGCCTGATGCTTTGGCCACATAAGAAGACATTTTTTCGAAACCTGAAGGCTGGTTTGTAGTTTTGTTTTTCATTTTAATGTGGTTAATAAAGTAATTGAATCGGTAAAATTAAATATAGATTAGAGGCACAAATATATTGCGTCTCTAACCTATATTAATTTATTTTTTTTTAAGACAAACTATTTATGCTCTAGCATCATATCACGCAAGCCTTTTACTTTGTCGTGGTCAGCTATGATGTTTGCATGTTGGGCCTGAATCATTGCCCTGTACTCAGCAGTGATATCTTCAGCATCTCTGCTCAACACTTCGGTATAAGTTTCAAGTGCAGCATCTTCGCCGAACTCACACGAGTTGATAATTGCTTTGCGACTTTTACCGGTAAGGGCGGCTTTAAAATCCATCCATACTCTAAAAATTTTGCCATCTGTTCTAGTTTCGTCAGTGGGTGTTCCACCCAATTGGATAACTTCTTTCGACAATTCTGCTTTGTTTTTAACACTTGTTTGGATAAATTGAGAAAACAAGATTTTTAAATCAGCATCTTCGGTTTCTTTTCTAGCTGTTTCGTACCCTTCAATTCTATCGTTGTTAATTTCGATAAGCGTGTTTAACACGTCAATTGTTTCTTCGGTATTCATAATGTTTTTTATTTAATGGTGAATAATATTTATATTGCAAATTTGAATAACCTTGATACGATATAAATTACACAACTCTATAAATTAATTACATTATTCACACATTCTTATCGTTATTTTTTTTGTCCGATTTTAATATCAATTGAAGCGATGTGTCTTTAGTAAAATATGACCATGCCCAATTAATAAATATGATCAGTTTGTTTTTAACACTCAGAATAAGCATTAGATGTAGAAACATCCAAATTATCCATGCAAAAGTGCCTTTAAACTTGATAAATGGTAAATCAACAACAGCTTTGTTTTTGCCAATTGTGGCCATCGAGCCGAGATCTTTATACTCAAATTCGTTTACTTGTTTATCTTGAATTATGTTTTTAAAATTCGCTGCCAAATTCTTTGCCTGGTTAATGGCTACATTTGCCAATTGTGGATGGCCCTTTGGATATTTGAGTGTTTCCATATAGGCTATATCGCCTAAGGCAAAAATATTCTCACTGCCTTTTACTTTGTTAATTCTATCTACTATTATTCTATTTCCGGTGGTATAATAATTATCTGTTAAACCTTTAATAGAATTCCCCGTTACACCTGCTGCCCATATAACAGTTTTTGTTTTTATAGTATTTCCGTCTTGTAAAGTTATTATATTACCATCATAGTCTTTTACAAAAGTTTGGGTAAGGATATTTACACCCATATCCTTTAAGTATTTTCGGGATGCAGTTTTGGCATTGGTACTCATATTATTTAAGGTATGCTTACTCCCTTCAATCAATATAATTTTGAATTTTGAAAAATCGATACCAGGGTAATCCTTAGGCAATATATTTTTTTCAATTTCAGCAAATGCACCGCACAACTCAACGCCAGTGGGTCCGGCACCAACTATTACCAGATTTAATAAACCCTCTTTCTCATCCTCATTCGCTGAAATTATTTTTTCAAAAGTTTCTAATATATGATTCCGCATAGTAATAGCATCGTAAGTAGTTTTTAAAGTTAGTGCATATTTACTTATATCATTGTTGCCGAAAAAATTTGTTTTGCATCCGATAGCGATAACCAAATAATCATAAGCAAAATCGCCAATACTTGTGTTTATATTATTTTTTAGGGTATCAACACTTAAAACATCTGCAAGTCGAATTTGGATATTTTTTTTATTCTTAAAAATATTTCGCAGAGGGAATGAAATACTGGAGGGTTCTAATTGCGAAGTTGCAACTTGATAGAATAAGGGCTGAAATTGGTGGTGGTTGAGTTTATCAATAAGTAAAACATCAAAGAGTTTTGCATCCAAGTTTTTTACCAGTTGTATACCAGCAAATCCGCCACCCACAACTATAATTCTCTTTTTGTTTGCCATATTTTCTCAACAAAATATTATTCACAATAATAACAAATATTACTTAAGAAGTATTCGACTACGATCAGACTGACATATTATAAATATAAAGAATTATTACTGAGAAAGGTAACCCCCATCTATATTATAATAAGCACCAGTAACAAATGAAGCTTTATCTGAATTTAGCCAAAGTGCTAACTCAGCTACTTCTTCTGGGGTTCCCAATCGTCCCATAGGGTGCAATCCTTCCAATTTTTTCATAGTATTATTATCCATAATATTGGTAATTAAAGGTGTAACAATATATCCTGGCCCAATAGAATTTATTCGAATTTTTTTATCGGCATAATCTAATGCGGCAGCTTCGGTAAGTCCTATTACACCGTGCTTTGCAGCTACATAGGCCGACATATTTTTTGTTCCCACTTTGCCAAGTATAGAAGCTATATTTACAATACTCCCACCACCTGAATTTAAAATAAAAGGTATCTGATAATGCAATCCATAAAACACACCTGATAAATTAATTCTGATTACTTTATCCCATTCTTCAATTGAATATTCATCAACTAACTTTAATGGGCCTGCTATTCCAGCATTGTTTACCGCAATATCTAATTTACCAAATTTTGTAATAGTTTGCTTAACTAAATTTTTACTATCAATTGCTATCGAAGTATCTGCTTTTACATAAATAGCAGTTCCTCCTTTTGATATTATTTCAGACACTGTTTCATTGCCACCATGTTCATCAACATCTGATACAACAATTTTTGCTCCTTCCGCAGCATATAATATTGATATTGCTCTGCCAATGCCTGAACCGCCTCCGGTTACAATAGCTACTTTGTTTTCTATAATATTCACTTTGTTATGCTATCTCCCATTTTGCTTTTTGCTTCAATACTCCATAGCAACTCATTGATAAAAATGTTGGCTCTTTTATCAGTTGCAGTTTTATCAGTGGGTATACCATTCTCATCAAACACATCCTGAACTTTTGGAACTGGAAACATTGCTGCAACTACCCACGCATGCATTTTCCAGAGTACAAATTGTAGTGATGTAATTACCTGTGTGCCACCAAAAGCTCCGTCTGATACTGTTGTAATTGCAACAGGTTTGCGGTGCCATTCATCATATAATAAGTCAACAGCATTTTTTAAACTTGCGGGGTATCCTCCATTATATTCAGGAGTAACGATTAAAACACCATCAGCAGATTTTATTTTCTCTGCAAAATCGAGCATTGCTGTTGATGGATTTTTTTGATGTTTTAAGCGTTCATCAAACAAGGGAAAATGGTATTTATTCAAATCAATAATTTCAACCGTTGCAAGTTTGTTCGTCTCCAAATAATTTTTGAAGTACAAAGCAACCCTGTGACTTTTTCTTCCTATCCTGATGCTTGATGATACAATTGCTATATGGGTCATAAACTATATAATGATTTCTGTGATTGTTTTATCAATTGTATTTCGCAATTGATCCACACATAATCACTTAACAAAACACCACCGCCATCCAATAAAGTATTCCAGTTTAAACCCCAGTCTTTTCGGTTAATTTTTCCATTGATAGTGAAAGCTGCTTTGTTATTTCCCAATTGATCTTTCATTATCCCTGCAACCTCAACATCTAATTTTATATTTTTGGTGATTCCTTTTATGGTAAGGTCGCCATAAAATTCATAGCTCCCCTCATTATCTACATTCTGATAAGAGTTAGAGGTAAATTCTATTTTTTTATAATTTTCACAATCAAAAAAATCGACACTCTTTAAATGATTGTCTCTTTCCGCGTCACCTGTGTCAACTGATGCCGGGTTCAACCAAAAATTAATTTCGGTACCCAAAAAATCACCGTCATTGGTGTAGATTTCGGCATCAAATTCCTTGAACACACCCCTAACATTGGCAACCATGAGGTGTTTCACATTGAACGCCACTTCACTGTATGCACGGTCAATACTCCATCCGATAACTATCGGATTTGTTTTAGTATTGACCGCTACAGTTTCCATTTTTTTGATTTATTACACTATTAATGAATGGCAAGCCCAATGGTTGATACACCACTCGATAGGTCTAAAAATGCACCAACTTTGTTATTGAAGTGGTATTCAGTTCCTACATGTATGTCAAGAAATAAAGGACTTCCTCTGCGATAGTATTTCGTATCGCCATAATAGCCATTTTCCCATCTTGAATTCACAATTGCAACACCTAGTGAAGCACCCAAGTAAAAATCCCATTTGGGGCCAGCATGTAATATTTCATCAAAATAGTAAGTACCTTTTACGCCAATTGGGACTACAGTTTCTTTATAGTAATAATATCTGTATGGATAATCTTTGTTACCCCAATAGTATGTATTCCTGTAGCTAGAAAAACTAATGAAAGGAGCTAAAGTAAAATTCTTTGCCACATCAAATTCGTAGTTGATATTTACAACGGGCAATGAACGCCCAATATATCCGTAATACCCATAGTACCCGCCAATACCTACACCTACGTTTAAAGTGTTTCCATACTTTTCAGGATAGTTGTGATGGACATTTTGAGCGTAACTATTAAAAGTGAACGCTACAAAAAGTACAATTGTTGTTAAAATTATTTTTTTCATTTTAGTAATTATTTATTATTGGTTATTTGGTTAATTTTTTTAATGCATTTCCTAAATCATTCATCTCTTCGTTAAATTTGGCTTTGAATTGTTCCCACTGGTCTTTTCCATCTGCTTTGTATTCATCCATTCTTTTTTTCATATCCGTGTTTTTTTGGTCTAATTCAGCTATTTTCTTTTTGTACTCCGCTCTTGCCTCCGCTTTTTCATGTACAATTCTCGCATCAAATTCAGCAATCCTTTTTTTGTTCGCAGCTATTTTTTCGTCGTTTTCTTTTCTGAATTTTTCAATATCAGCAGCATATTCTGCTTGGGCTTTATTTAGGTCATCGTGTGCATCTATTACCTTTTCTTCTGCCTTTTCCACTTTTTCGGCAGGGCTGCTGCAACTTGTTAAAATTGCGGTTGCCATAAATGTCGATACCGCTAGTGTAATAATAACTTTTTTCATTTTTATTTTCATTTAATGGTTTATGTTATAATTATAATGATGAAAGAATTTTATCTAATTCTTCTTTTGTTTTGCCCAACTTAATCTGTAATCTTCCAATCATTTCGTCTTTCTTGCCTTCTGTAAACATGAGGTCGTTATCAGTAAGGGTTGCAAATTTTTGTTTGAGTTTGCCTTTCTGCTCATTCCAGTTTCCTTTTAATTCGGTGGTATTCATTTTAGTCTTTTTTATTTAATATTCCCGACAACTGGCGGGGCAGGTGTGAATCATATTTCACCTCACAAAGGTGAGGGGTGCAGTTCTGTAAATAATTACATAACTTTGGGAATATGTTACATTATTCACACATATTTATTATATTTTAATGAACCACTTATTGCTGTTCCTTTGATTGTTATATAGCTTAAGGTAATAATTTCCGCTTATTAAATCTTTAACTGAAATGGTAGAATTTGCTCCAGTCAACTTATAGTTAGCTATTAATTGCCCCACTGAATTATATATATCTATATTTATAGATTCACCATCAACTGCATTATATTGAATAAAGATATTATCGGCTGCAGGGTTTGGAAATATTTCAAAGCTTATGTTGTTACTTATTTCAGAAATAGCAGTTACTTTTTTTGGATCGAATACCGCAAAAGGACTCAGTGAAGTAATACCATTTTTTTGCAAGCTGAATAATCCACCTGCTTCAGTATTCGCTTTGGATGTGGCAGCCGTATCCCAGTCTCCATTATTATAGTGCGATATATAAGCAGTATTGCGGTTAAATCCATTTACCTCCAGTGCCGCAGGCCACATTGCTTGCAAATTAAAATTGAGGTTACTGGTAATGTCTGAATTGATATTCCAAGTGGCATTTACAATGCGGTGTGTTAACGAGATATCGTTTCCGGCATCTCCCTCTTCCATTACACCGCTAACCACATTTACTTGCATTTGCCTGCTTTGGGAACCTGCGTTTATTTTAATATTTGCGGGTGCAAAGTGTGTTGCAGTTCCTACAGGAAAATTTACAATACTGCCCCCACTTGCAACATACCTTTGTACATATCCCTTAGTTGTGGAAATTATATATGATGAATTTCCAGTACCTTTTATACTGCCCGATGCACCCATGATTAATGCATTTCCGCCGATGTTTAATTTTCCGTTTTTAAAGTCCAGTATTCCGTTTATATATATATTAGAATTAATAGATACGGTTCCACTATTTCCAATATCCAATATTAAATTCCCAACAGTGTTAGCTGTGGAGGTAAAGTTGAGTGGGCCAGTGGGCGTTGTAGTAGTAGCAATAACAATATCAGAATAGGCGGTAGAAGAAATGGTCCCGTTACACATATCTGCTATGTTTCCCTTGATTGTTATATTATAGTTGTTCAAATTCAATATCCCACTCTTAAGCTTCAATGTGCCATTTACAATTAAATCGGTAACTAAAGATGCTGAATCTCCCATATCAAGATCAATACATAAATCATTTATTGAGTTTCCACCTGCCGCAAAGTTGAGGATTGTTGATTTTATGCCTGGCGTGTTTAGCGTAAGGTTGGAGTTGCTGTTTCCACTATAAGAACCCGAACCATTATTGCCACCGCTAATGGTAAGGCTTGCATTATTAAAGTTGAGGACACCACTGTTTAATTGCAAAATACCTAGAACAGTAATGCTACCTTCAATAGCGGCTTGATAGCCAGAACCTACATTTATAATAAGTTTATTTACGGCCGAAGAATTGGTAAACCTAAGTGCCCCATTATTAACCCCGGTAGTATTGATGATGATATTAGAAAAAACTGTTGAAGAAACCTTTCCGCTACCCGTAGTTGCCACCTTACCGTTAATGGTAAAGTCCTTACCGGATAGCTTTAAAATTCCGCTAAGGAGCGATAAAGTGCCCGGTACTTTTAAATCGGAAGAAAGTGTTAAAGTATTGGATGCGTTTATGTCCATTGTTATATTTTTCAAACCTGAACCGCTTAACTCTACACCTGTAGTAGCCGATGTGGTTGTATATAATACATTGTAATTTCCGGACAGGCTTAGGTTACCTCCTGAATCTGTGGAAAGCAAACCACCGGATATAATAATTGTTCCGTCGCTGCCCATGCTTAAACTACCGCCAGTAGCCAATGACAAGGTGCCAGAACTTAAATTTAAACTATCATTAACTACTATATCAGCAGTGGTATATATATCAACAGCCGTGTTCAAACTATTAGCTGTTAAAGCACCATCGAATGAATATGTAGCGTTTGCTTTTATAGTTACTATATTCAACACAATAGTTCCTGCTCCACTCAATGTCCCTATATTTATAATAAGCGATGAATTGTTAGAGGTATTCAGCGTTCCCGAAATGTTCAATTGTGATGTAGCACCATCAAGGGTAAGATTGTTGTCTAGGTCCACTGTAATACCCGATTTAACAACAATCTGATCGGTGGCAACAGTAGTAGATGGAACAACACCTCCTGCCCATGTAGCAGTGTTGCTGAATTTGCCCGAAGCGGTAGCAGTATATGTTGCAGTATAACCTACGCTGGCGAGCATAAAAAATAATAGCATGAAGCTGATTTTTTTCTTGGTGGGGGATGTGTACTGTTTCATATATTTCATTATTAATTAGTTTTCAAATAAAAGTATATTGGTCGAGGAAAGTATTACACAACTCTGCGAATAAGTTACATCGTTCACACTTTGTTGGGACCTCCGTGCTGCTGGATCCACGTCATCCTGAATCCACACGTCATGCTGTCCCGACAATTATCGGGATTATTTCAGCATCTGTTATCCTATACTAATAATTGTATGCTTGCCATTAAACCTCAAATCAGACGCTTCGCTAATCCCGATAATTATCCTATCGTGTGGACACAATTCCTGAAACCCTTGCTGGGCAAGGGTTTCGGTTTTTGAGATAATTTTTGACCAAATCTTGAAACCCAAGCCAGTAGAGGTTATTGATATTGCCAAAAAAGATGTGTCCACACGATAGGATAATTATCGGGATGCGAGGGCTTTGAGAAAAACCACAGAATCGGTGGATTTTTGTGCTTGTGTGTGTCATCTTTATTGTTTTCATTTGCGGTGTTAT
>JAYVCI010000214.1:0-2522 GCA_043750035.1 Chitinophagaceae bacterium | reverse complement strand
TAAATATTAACAAAAGTGAATTTCATGGAGAATGGAACTATACTATTAAACCAAATTTTGAACAAGTTATTTCTTGACAGTTACTAAGTTCAGAATTGTCCAATCCCACACGATAGCTATACTATTGTGTGGGCTCCTCTTTTTTTGGGCAATATCAAGAACCTATGCTGGCTTGGGTTTCAAGATTTGGTCAAAAATTATCTCGAAAAACAAAACCCTTGCCCAGCAAAGGTTTCAGTAGATGTGTCCACACGATAGTATCGGGATGCTGAAAACCAGCCCACCGCAAATCTGCCAGCCGCTAGTATCAAGCAGGGAGACGAAAGACTATGATATATTGGGAGTGCTGCCTGGGGCAAATAGGTGTGTGTTATAATGATGCGTCAGCCTACCAATAGCTATCGGGACATCATTCATCATTATTATTCCCTCGATCTTACCCTAAAGAACATAAAATGCGTGAGCATAATCAGCATAACTGTAGCCACTGTGCTTGTAACGATGCGTAACAAAGTTTGCAAAATTTCGGTGAAGGTAAATACTTCAGCGAAGAACAGAACAAAATGGTGAACAAAACTACACACGGTAGCATATATCAAAAACCACTGCACATCGGTGCTGGCTATATCGGGTTGGCGGATAGTGTCGAGCTGGTCTTTGCTTAGTGTGGTGCGTAGATAAAAAATCCTGAAGTAGGCCAGAAACACGGTGGCAAATGCACACAGGCCCTGGGTATTATAGAACACGTCCACGGTTATTCCCAATATAAACCCCGAAAGCAGCAGCCATCCTGAGTTTAACTGCACTGGCAACATCAAAATAAACATGATATATAATTGCGGGTTCACAAAAGTGATATCGAGTTTTTTGAGTATAAAAACCTGCACCGCCACAAACAGTATAAAACGGGTGATATGTAACATCAAGTCCCTTATCACTGTGGTTTGGCTGGATTAGGTTGAACTGCTTTTTTCTCTTGCTCTTTGGCATTTTCTTCTAAATGTTCCACTTCCTTCTTCATCAAACTATTTACTATATATACTGCAGATAGATTGCCAAAATCGGTTGCGAGCTTTATTTTTAGTTTATAGAAATTTCCGCCTGCGTCATAGTCCACTACTTCTACTTTCCCCACATTGATTCCCTCAGGAAAAATACTACTAAAACCAGAGGTTATTACATCTTGGCCTACTTTTACATCCACATGTTTATTGATATCTGTAAGCAAGCCGTATTGCCTGTCCTGCCCATCCCATACCATGGAACCTAGTTGGCCATTAACTTTTATTTTCACACTTATTTGGGCATTCTTGTTCAGGAAACTTTGTACACTGCAATAATGTTCGCTGGCTTCCATTACAATACCCACAATGCCTGTGCTGGTAATCACCGCCATGTTTTTGGCAATACCATGCTTGGCACCACGGTTCAATATCAAATAATTGTTTCGTAAACTGGTGGTATTATTTATTACCCTTGCAGGTATATAGGAATATAGTGGAATAAGACCAGTATCCAGTTTCGTAATTTGATCAGTATTGCCATTGTAAAAAGATTGTGTAATGCCACTGCGATACCTTGCATTCTCCTGCAAAAGTTGTTCGTTCACATCGCGTAGCTTCAGGTAATCTGTAAACCAGCTTACTGATTCATAAAACTGGCCCACCAAATAATTAGAGGCATTGACCACGGCAGTATTCTGGAAATTATTACTTTTCACCAAAAGGTAAAAGCTCACGGTCTCCAAACCTATAAATAGGAAGAACAAATAAAACTTCTGAAAGAACAGGATTAGGTTCCGCATATATGCTGCGTGGTGTTAACCTGCCTCACTTTAGGGCATCAAGAATTTGAATCGGTGAATATTTTTGAGAGCGATACCCGTGCCACGCACCACCGCTTTCAAAGGATCGTCGGCCACATGCACTGGCAATTTGGTACGCCGAGATACACGTTTATCAAGACCGCGGAGCAATGCACCACCACCTGTGAGGTATAAACCTGTTTGATAAATATCTGCAGATAACTCTGGCGGCGTAATTTCTAAAGCTTTGAGAATAGCTTCTTCGATTTTCGAAATTGATTTATCCAAAGCCAAAGCAATTTCGCTATAGGTAACCACCACTTGTTTGGGCAGACCTGTAACAAGGTCACGTCCGTTCACTTCATAATCAGGTGGGGGATTGTCCAAATCGGGGAGAGCGGCACCTACTTCTATTTTAATCGTTTCTGCCGTACGTTCCCCAATCAACAAATTATGTTGGCGACGCATATAGTCCAAAATATCGAGTGTAAATTCATCTCCGGCAACACGTATGCTTTCATCGCAAACGATACCCGATAGGGCGATAACGGCAATCTCGGTAGTACCACCACCGATGTCAATCACCATATTTCCCATAGGTTCTGCTACATCAATTCCGATTCCGATGGCAGCAGCCATAGGTTCGTGAATCAGGTAAACCTCTTTGCCACCAGCACGCTCGGCACTGTCACGCACGGCACGTTTTTCTACTTCGGTA
>JAYVCI010000213.1:0-11116 GCA_043750035.1 Chitinophagaceae bacterium | reverse complement strand
TCTCTCTTAATAATACATCGTTTGACATGTGAAATAATTTTTCACAAAGATATGAATTAATTATTAAAACGTACTACTTATTATTTAACAATCCCTAAGTTACCATCCAGAATGGTTACATTGGTCTTGGGGTTTCGGCTTGCAAAAGTGTTGTTGGCCGAAGAGAACCCGCCATACAGTTTCACCCCGTCCTTTATGTAGAAGGTTTTTCTGCGGGGGTCACTGGGACTTGAGTTAAAAGTGTGGTCTTGCGAAGGACTGTAAGTTCCCGACATTACCCACACCTGGTCTCCCGAGGATGTGAGGTTCATGGCATCGGGAATGTCTTTTTTGGCATTGGCCCACGATTGTCCGTTGCTGGCATTGCTGCCGTTGGTGCCGTCTACATAGTAGGTTGTTTGGGCTTGAGAACTGTATGTGAACATGCACATACTGATTAAGCCGTAAATGATGGTTTTAAAGTACTTATATAACATATTGTTTGTTTTTTAAAAAATTTCGTCAATATTATGCTTTAAAAGAGAGAATGGTTTTTTTTAGTTTCATTTTTTTTAAGTTGTTCATTTTCAGCTCAATACATTTGAGAGGATTGTGTTTGAACTGCCTAAAAACATTCATTATATCTATTCTTTTTTTCTCACTTCTTTTCGTACTTTTGCATCGTAAAAAATCAAAAGAGAAAATATGTTAGATTCATCGTCGTCAAGTTATATGCCCATTGTGCTGCAGAGTATTGTGGCTTTAGGATTTGTAGGGCTGGTGCTTTTTCTAGTGCCTATGCTCGGCCCTAAAAGTAAAGGGGCAGCCAAAAAAGAAAATTTTGAGTGCGGAATAGAAGCCCAAGGCGATGCCCGTGTTAAATTCTCTGTTAAGTATTTCCTCACCGCCATTTTATTTGTATTGTTCGATGTGGAAGTAATCTTCTTTTATCCTTACGCAGTTAATTTCAAATCCCTTGGTTCCCCAGGCTTTATAGCAGTAGCAATGTTCGTAGCATTTTTCATGATTGGATTTTTTTATGTACTGAAAAAAGGTGCTTTGGAATGGGAGAAGTAGGATTGTTATCTGTTGTCAGTTATCTGTTATCTGCCGCAAAGAACCATACGCATAATTTGCCGACAACTGATAACCGATAACAGACAACCTTTAAATATAAAATAATAAATATAAAATACAAAATGGTTAAGACAGTAAACGCCCCCGATGGATTTGAAGGTCCAGGTTTTTTTGCCACAGGGGTAGATAAAATTATTGGACTAGCAAGAGCCAATTCATTGTGGCCTTTGCCTTTCGCAACCTCGTGCTGCGGTATTGAGTTTATGGCAACCATGGGGTCCAATTACGATTTGGCCCGTTTTGGTATGGAACGAATGAGCTTTAGTCCGAGGCAAGCCGATGTACTGTTGGTAGCAGGAACCATAGCCAAAAAATTGGGTCCTGTATTGAAACAAGTTTACGACCAAATGGCTGAACCTCGCTGGGTAATTGCTATTGGTGCTTGTGCGAGCAGCGGTGGAATTTTCGATACCTATTCTGTATTGCAAGGAATTGATAAAGTGATTCCGGTTGATGTATATGTTCCCGGTTGTCCTCCGCGTCCTGAACAAATTATTGATGGTATCATCAAACTGCAAGAACTGGTGAAAAACGAAAGTGGAAACCGCCGCAACAGCCCAGAGTATAAAGCTTTGAAAGATTCTTATAATATAAGTTAATATATAATTTGCTATAAAAACAATCGTAAAACATTATTCAATCTGGCGGCAGCAAAAATCGTAAATCGTAAATCGTAAATCGTAAATCCACAATCGTAAATTAAATGACCAATCAAGAAGTTTTAGACCACATAAGAACCAAATTTGCTGAGCAGATTTTGGAGTTCGATGAGCCATACAGCATGCTCACTATTATAATAAATCGGGAGGCTTTATTGCCGATGGTCGAGTTTATTAAAAACGACGAACTTTTACAATGCAATTTCATGACCGACCTATGCGGTATGCACCACCCCGACCAAAAGGGATGTGAACTTGGAATGGTATATATGTTTCATGGATGGGTGAAAAATATACGCATCCGCATCAAATGTTTTATGCCGATTGATGATCCGCATATCGACAGCCTCACAAGTATTTTCAAAGCAGCAAACTGGATGGAACGTGAGACTTTCGATTTTTATGGTATTAAGTTTAAAGGACATCCTGACCTGAGAAGAATATTAAATATGGACGATATGGATTACCATCCAATGCTAAAACAATATAAACTAGAAGATGAGACCCGCACCGATAAAGACGACCGTTTCTTTGGCCGCGAAGGACACAGCGGTGTAGAGTTTGACCAACGTTATATAAAATAATTTATGAGCATAGATTCTATAGATATTGATACTCTTGAAGGTGAATTTTCTACCCTCAACTTAGGCCCAACGCATCCTGCCACCCATGGTATATTTCAAAATATATTAACCATGAACGGTGAGCGTATATACCATAGCGAACAAACTGTAGGTTATATACATCGTGCATTTGAAAAAATTGCAGAACACCGACCCTTTAATCAAATAACACCACTTACTGATAGGATGAATTATTGCTCGTCGCCCATTAATAATCTGGGATGGCACATGACGGTAGAAAAACTGATTGGTTGCACGGTAAATAAACGCGTAGATTATATGCGAGTTATCATTATGGAACTTGCCCGTATATCCGACCACTTGGTTTGCAATACTGTGATAGCAGTGGACACTGGAGCTTTAACAGGATTCACTTATATGTTCCAAGAGCGTGAAAAGATATATGAATTATATGAAGAAGTTTGTGGTGCAAGGCTCACTACCAATATAGGAAGAATAGGTGGATTTGAAAGAGATTTTACACCGGTATTCCATCAAAAACTAAAAAAATTCTTGGCTGAATTTCCTAAAAAGTTCCAAGAGTTTTGCGACCTCACTGAGCGTAACCGAGTATTTATGGATCGTGTAATTAATGCATGCCCATTTGATGCCGAGCGTAGTTTGAATTATGGTTTTACAGGGCCCAATCTTCGTGCTGCGGGTGTGGATTATGATGTGCGTGTAATGAATCCCTATAGCAGTTATCAGGATTTTGATTTTATCATTCCTGTTGGAATTTCGGGCGATACTTATGATAGATATATGGTACGCCAACAAGAGATTTGGGAGAGTGTGAAAATCATTAATCAAGCATATAATAATTTACCCGAAGGAAACTATCATGCCGATGTTCCCGATTTTTATTTGCCACCGAAAGATGATGTATATAATAATATGGAAGCACTGATATATCATTTCAAAATAGTGATGGGAGAAATGGATGTACCCGTGGGAGAAGTATATCATAGTGTGGAAGGCGGCAATGGCGAGTTGGGCTACTATCTAGTGTCAGACGGTGGCAGAAAGCCTTTCCGTTTGCATTTTCGCCGACCCTGTTTTATATATTACCAAGCATATCCTGAAATGATAAAAGGTTGTTTGTTGAGTGATGCAGTGGTTACTTTAAGTTCACTCAATGTAATAGCGGGCGAACTAGATGCATAAATAAATATATGAAATCATTAAATCACATTTCATTCAATCATTAAATATTATAATGACGACTATAGATCAAAAAATTGAATTTTCTCCAGAGAATATACAACTGGCGAAACGCTTGATGGCGGAGTATCCCGAAGGGAAACACAAATCAGCATTGTTAAGAATATTGCATATAGCCCAAAAAGAATTTGGCGGATGGTTAAGTGCCGATGTGATGAATTATGTGGCCGAGGTAATGAACTTAAAACCTGTAGAAGTATATGAAGTAGCGACATTCTATTCTATGTATTTTACCAAGCCCATGGGCAAATATGTATTCGATGTTTGCCATACAGGACCTTGTGCAATAGAGGGTGCAGAAAAATTATGCAATCATATAGAAAATCGTTTGGGTGTAAAAGAGGGAGAAACCACGGCTGATGGCATGTTCAGTTGGCGTGGTGTAGAATGTTTGGGAGCCTGTGGCTATGCACCGATGTTGCAATTGGGTGATAGTTTCAGAGAGTTTTTAACACCTGAAAAAGTAGATGAATTAATAGCAGAGCTAAAAAATAAAGTATAATACAATGGGCAGAAAATTATTAATAGATAAAGTAAATGTTCCAGGTATTGAAACATACGAAGTTTACCGAAAAGAAGGTGGATACCGCAGCGTAGAAAAAGCAGTAAAAACCATGACCCCCGATGAAGTGGTAGAAGAAGTAAAAAAATCGGGACTGCGTGGACGTGGCGGTGCGGGTTTTCCCACTGGAATGAAATGGAGTTTTTTAGCAAAGCCCGAAGGCGTGCCCCGCTATCTTGTTTGCAATGCTGACGAGAGTGAGCCCGGTACTTTTAAAGACCGTTATTTGATGGAAAAAATTCCACATTATTTGGTGGAAGGTATGATAACAAGCAGCTATGCATTGGGAGCAAACACCTCTTATATATATATTCGTGGCGAATATATGTGGATATTGGATATATTAGAAAAAGCCATCGCCGAAGCATATAACAATGGTTGGTTGGGAAAGAATATTTTAGGTACGGGATATAATTTAGATTTATATGTTACCTGCGGTGCGGGTGCATATATATGTGGCGAAGAAACTGCGTTGCTCGAAAGCTTGGAAGGCAAACGCGGCAACCCCAGAATGAAGCCACCCTTCCCTGCTGTTAAAGGTTTATGGCAAAGCCCTACGGTGGTGAACAATGTAGAAACTATTGCTGCTGTTGTACCTATCGTAAATGATGGGGGCGAAGAATATGCAAAAATTGGAATCGGAAAAAGTACGGGAACCAAATTAATTTCTGCTTGTGGTAATATAAATAAACCGGGCGTATATGAAATTGAATTGGGAATTCCTGTTGAAGAATTTTTATATAGCGATGAATATTGCGGCGGAATTAAAAACGGAAAAAAATTAAAAGCTTGTGTTCCCGGCGGTTCATCGGTTCCTATTATACCGCACTTTTTAGTTTGTAAAACCGCAAAAGGCGAGGACAGATTAATGAGTTACGAATCGTTGGCTGATGGTGGATTTGCCACAGGTTCCATGCTAGGTTCTGGCGGATTTATAGTATATGATGAAGACCAATGTGTAGTTCGCAATACTTGGAATTTCGCCCGTTTCTACCGCCACGAAAGTTGCGGACAATGCAGCCCATGCCGAGAAGGTACAGGATGGATGGAAAAAATATTATACAAAATTGAAAACGGTCATGGACAAATAGAAGATATAGATTTGCTTTGGGATATACAACGCCGCATAGAAGGTAATACAATATGCCCGCTTGGAGATGCTGCTGCATGGCCTGTTGCCGCTGCTATCCGCCATTTCCGTGAAGAGTTTGAATGGCATATCAAAAACCCACAATTGGCCCAAACTAAAAACTATGGTTTGGTAGCGGAGAAAGTTTTTGAATTGGCACAGTAAAACAATTTAAATAGTATAATAGTTTATATTATATTTCTCTGGCCGTCATTGCGAGGAGGCTTCCGACGTGGCAATCCCTAGGGCGTGTACTCGGGAATTTAATCTCGCTGAGCATACACTCAATGGGATTGCCACGTCACCCCACCACACAACCGACGCTTCGTTCCTCGCAATGACGGCGGACTTGTGAAAACTAAAAATATCTATTTCCCAAATTCGTTTTTTGCAAACTATATCTTTACCTTCGCACTAAAATTAAAATAAATATATATAATACAAATACATGAAAGAAGTAGTAATAGTATCAATGGCACGCACGCCAGTAGCAAGTTTCAATGGAAGTTTGAACGGATTCACCGCCACACAATTGGGCTCATTTGCCATTAAAGCCGCCGTAGAACGTGCTGGCATAAAACCCGAACAAGTGAACGAAGTATATATGGGCAATGTGGTATCGGCCAATGTGGGCCAAGCCCCCGCCACACAAGCAGCTATTTATGCAGGATTGCCAAATACCACTCCATGCACCACCATCAATAAAGTGTGTGCATCGGGAATGAAAGCTATTATGTTGGCAGCCCAAAGTATTAAATTGGGCGAAAACGATATCGTAGTTGCAGGTGGAATGGAAAGCATGAGTAATATCCCTTATTATTTAGATAAAGCCCGTAACGGTTATCGCATGGGCCATGCACAATTGATTGATGGGATGATAAAAGATGGATTGTGGGATGTATATAAAGATTATCACATGGGTGTAGCTGGCGAACTATGTTCAACAGAATATAAAATTGGCAGAGAACAACAGGACCAGTTTGCAATCAACAGTTATAAGAAAGCACAGGCTGCCCAAGCTGCGGGTAATTTTAAAAATGAAATTGTTCCGGTTGAAGTTCCTGTTCGTGGAAAAGATGCTATCATATTTGACACCGATGAAGACGTGAGCAAAGGAAACTTTGAAAAAATGCTAACCTTAAAACCAGCATTTGCAAAAGATGGTGTTATTACTGCAGCCAATGCTTCCAAGCTAAACGATGCAGCTGCTGCAGTCGTATTAATGAGTGCAGAAAAAGCAGCAGAATTGGGGCTGAAACCACTTGCAAAAATTACAGGATACGGTGATGCTGCACAAGCTCCAGAGTGGTTCACCACCACACCAGCTAAAGCAATTCCTGTTGCGATACAGAGAGCAGGATTAACCATTGACCAAATAGATAGTTTTGAAATTAATGAGGCATTTGCAGTAGTGGGCATTGCCAACTGTCAGATACTAAATATACCCGAAGAAAAATTAAACAAAAATGGTGGAGCTGTAGCATTGGGTCACCCTATCGGGATGAGCGGTACACGTATTACCATGAGTTTGATAAGCACCCTGCAACAACACGGCGGCAAATATGGTTGTGCCAGTATATGCAATGGCGGCGGCGGTGCTTCTGCTATTGTGATAGAGTTGTTATAATATATTGCATTTTTTTATATACTGGAATCTATTATATACTTTTTATTTTCCATCCTTAAAATTAATAGGCATCATATACTTAAATCTCACCTTTTCCCCTTTTACCAATGCAGGTGCCCACATCCCAGGTTTGCTTATTTTTTCAAATGCTTCTAAAGCCTCTTCGTCCAGTACTTTTTCCAGACTTTGTTCTATTCTTAAATTGCTCAAACTTCCATCAATTTCTACCACAAAACTTAGCATAACTGTGCCGTACAATTCTGCACTGGGGGGATAGGATATCACCCTGCCTAAATACGGATACAGATCATGATACGCAGCTTGCTTATCTACAGTAGTATAAATAAGGTTAGGTTTTTTGGGAGGGTTATATACAAGGGTGCCCATATTCGGTATATCGGAACCTATTATACTTTTACCTTTTGCATCTCCATTTAGTGCTCCCTTACTTTTGGGGTCAAGTGGTTCTACATTCGCTTCTTTGTTAGGGCCTATAACGGGTTTGGTATTGGGTGTTCCTTTTTTGGGTTTTGCAGGTTCACTTTTTGCAGGGTCATCGGGTATTATAATAGCAGGGTCAATAAATGTAATTATTTTAGTACTGTCTTTTATTGTTGATGGAGCAATTGCTGCATAAGTTTCTACATGAAAGCCCCACCGCAGTATATATATAAATGCAATAAAACCCAAGATGGCAAAAAGTGTTGATTTTAAAAGTCGTTCATTATAATACAAACGCAGGGGATAAGCACCATAGTAACGGTTACGATTTTGAAACAAAGAATTGAGCAAATAATAATTGTAGTTCATGAGTGAAAAGGATTAATGTTAGAAATGCTATTTTCTACATTAATAGAAGCACCCGGCAAAAGGTTGTCAAATAAAATAACCTTGACAATTATATGACGAACAGTTTAAAGAAAAGCTATTAATCTATTGCCCTGCCCTGCAGGGCGGGCTACAAATCTTTACACATCACAAAGTCATTCATATAATACCCATTGCCAATATCAAAATCGGCAACACTTTCTATATAAAAGCCCAATTTAAAATAAAAATTAATGGATTTATAATTCTGACGGTTCACTGTTAATGATATTTTCTTAGCCTTGGGTAATAACTGCAACAAAGCCGAAAATGCCTGTTTGCCTAGGGATTTTCCCTGTTGGTCAACCTCTATATAAAACTTGTGCAACATATATTCGTTTGTTTCTTTTTGCGAAACGGCCATATATCCCACTGGCGTATTGTTAGATAAGATAAGATAAAAAGTTTGGCCTTCGTCAGCTTGTTTTTGGATGGCATCAGTTGTATATATTTGCTTCAACATATAGGCTACCTGTTCATTGCCAATGATAGGCACATAGTGGTGGCCCCATATTCTGTGTGCCATTTCAGAAATTAAGGAAAAATCTTTCGCTGTAGCTTTGGTAAGTGAAACATGCATTTGGTATGTATATATTTATTGCAGCAAAAATATATAGTTATTGTCAAGGAAAAAAACACAAACCGCGGCTTGTTAGTTTGCTCTTTATAAACTTAATTTGCCTCATTAAAAAACCCATAATAAAAAAATGAAAAAAATATTCTCGACATTAATTGCATGTATGGCATTTGTGGTTAGCAGCCTTGCCATTACCAACCTCACTCCCAAGGCCGACACCGTAGTATATTTGGGCGGCGATAGAAATACTATGGTGAGTTTCTATGCCGATAGTGCTATAGATAATTTGTGCTTTGGCTTGCCAGGTTTTACCCCGTCAGGTGCAACAATGTCGTATGGTAATCTCGGTCATCAACTCTATGCAGATATGTCGTTAGGGCAGTTAGCGGATGATATTGCTTATTATATAGATCCCAATTTTGGTGTTGGGAAATCTATTACTTTGGAATGGTCTGTTGGTTATGTAATGCAAAATAATGCCACGGCCTTTGCAACCAACCTGATAAAAATTAAATTTATCAGAGAATATTTTTTCGATGAGGCACACCCCTATTCATTGCTATTCCCTGCCAACAAAAGTGTGCTTGATATTGCTGGGCCTGATAATAGTAAGAATGTAATGTTTAAATGGAACAAAGCAGTTACAGATAGTATCATACTTGGTGCTAAAACCAAAATTGAATACACCTTATATATTGATAGCCAATCCAGCGATTTTGTGTCAGACCCTGTTTACTATTTATACCAATCAAATAAATTAACCGATACTTTTTTTGCCATTAATTATACTGATTTATATAATGCTGTGATATTGGGAATGGGTGTACAAAAAACCAAATCAATCACGGTAAAGTGGCACGTATTGGGCTTCTGCGGCGATTGTTTTCCACAAGACCCTACTGCAAAACAAGATTTTGAGCTCACATTTAATTATATATATGGGGTGGGTATTGAAACCATTGGTACAAAAAATATAGGCGTGTATAATAGCAGTGACCGGTTATATATTTCCAATCCCAATAACGAGCAATTAAAAACTTTGGAAGTACTGGATTTGCAAGGCAAAATTGTTTACAAAAAATCGTTAAATACCGAAGGAGCCAATATAGTATTGGAAATTCCTTCAGAATTATCCAACGAACTGTATATATATAAAATCAATTACCAAAACGGACAGGTTTCTGGTAAGTTTATTATTAACAGATAAACAAAAAATAATTTTGACAAACCGTGGTTATGTTACCGCAGCTTATGGGCACAAAGTCTATCTTGAACAGGCTTTGTGCCTTTTGCTTTCATATAAGTTCCAGGGCGATGAAACACCGTTCACTTTGGTTACTGATGATGGCTTAGCAAAACTCTGCACAGAATTGGACTATCATAAATGGTTCGATAAAATTATAGTATTGGGCAACGATAAACTGCACCATTTTGAAGGTAAACTTCATGCAGCACTTCAAACCCCTTACGATGATACAATATATTTCGACAGCGATTGTATATTAATAAAAGAACCCGAAACTTTATGGAAAGAGCTTTCTCTAACCGACTTTTGTGTACCGGGCGGAATATATACTGGTGGAATATATAATAATATAAATATGACCGAGTGGTTAAAACATAATAGTATAAATTATTTGCCCGTTTTTAATGCAGGGGTTTTTAGATTTGATACTGAAGGAAAAAAAATAGTTGCTGAAGCCCTCACCATTATACAAAACCACGAAACCTACCGCCTACCTAGTGCTGATGGCGGATTGAACGAACAAGTAGCCCTGGGTATTGCCATGGCCAAAAATAATATTATGCCCCTCTCCTATTATAATGATTTGCACTTCAGTTTCTTCAATGCCAAATCGGTTTTGAAACTCGATTTATTTAACAAAATATGCAAATTTAAAAAAGAACGCACCTGGCGTGAGCCATTTATTTTTCATTATACTCCATTATATAAAGCAGGCTACTATTACAGTGCAAGCCGCAAAATACTGGAGCGTGAATTAAACAAATTACGCAAACACTATAATATAGCTAAAATAGAATTTTTTAAACCGACGCTCAGGGATAAACTGGCTTTGGCAAAGCGTGGGAGGTTTTTGATTGATGGAAGGTAGTAAATCTTCCTTAAAACATACCCATATCTTTGATCAAAACAGGGACTAGAATTCTTAAAAAAATATTCTCTGTAAGAATACTATATTTTTTTAAGTAACCGATGTGCGAATTTGAATGCGTGTATCCGCTATGAGCTTGGTAATTTTTCTATATCCGTTGTAGTTTTTTGTTTTGAACAGCTACAAGTCTTTTGTATATTTTTGAACGAACACCATGTAATAATAAAAAAACTACCTAGGAAATTTCCTAGTTTTTAAAATATATTTTTTGTTATTGTTTTTTATCCTTTCATTTGACCGCGATAAGTTTAAAAATTGTAGTGTGTTTGCAACAAATACTTATTACATTTGCCTTATTGTAATTCACCTTTTAAAAACACTTAATTATAACAACATGAAAAACGGTATGTCTAATAAGACAGGTATTACTAGGTTTACCGGGTTGCATCCCGATAGCTATCGGGTCTGGAGACTGACTATATGGTACTCACATCCGCCGCGGCAGAACGCTTCGCTAATCCCGATAATTATCGGGATGCGAGGGCTTTGAGAAAAACCACAGAATCGGTGGATTTTTGTGCTTGTGTGTGTCATCTTTATTGTTTTCATTTGCGGTGTTAT
>JAYVCI010000212.1:0-5824 GCA_043750035.1 Chitinophagaceae bacterium | reverse complement strand
TACTTTATTGGCAATGTCTTTCAGTATCATAGGTTTTAAGGAACGCTCATCGCCTTCAAAAAAGAACTCTCTTTGATATTCGACAATGGCATTCATGGTAAGCATTAAGGTATTGTGCCTTTGTTTGATACTCTCGATAAACCAACGTGCCCCATCAATTTTTTGTTTTACGTATTGCATAGAATCCTTCAACTGCTTGTTGTTGGGATTTTTCTCATAGCTTTTTATGGTATCAATATAGGAACGGCTCACCCTGAGTGGCGGCACATTGCGGTTATTGAGCTGTACCAATAGTTTGTTGCCCTCATTGGTTACCGTAAAATCGGGTATTATATAATTGCTTTTATCGGCTACCGATATATCTCCAGGTTTTGGATTTAGGTGTATAATAACCTCTATGGCCCTTTTAAGTTCAGGCTCTTCTATTTTCAGTGATTTACAAAGGCGGTCATAATGCTTCTTGGTAAAATCGTCAATATATTTTTCGATGATTAGGGTGGCCAATTTCACATCGAGGTCTTTCATATCTTTACGCTTGAGTTGCAGTAACAAGCACTCTTGCAAGCTACGGGCAGCAATACCTGCGGGGTCAAGACTTTGTATCTTTCTCAAAACTGCTTCCAGTTCATTCAGACTGGTTTCCAGGTTCTGGGTAAATGCCAGATCGTTCGAGATGGCGGGCAATTCCCTACGCAGATAACCATCATCGTCGAGCGAGCCAATAATTTGCAGGCCAATAATATCTTCTTTTTCTGATTTTACAATGGCTTCAAATTGCTCGGTGAGGTAATCGTGAAAACTGGTGGCATTGGCAATGGGCATTTCCTTACGCTCTTCATTGGGGTCCGATTCTTCATATAATTGAAAATCATCTCCATCGGCCATTTCATAATCATAATTGGAAAGGTCATATAAATCGTCCATGCTGTCGTCCACGCTTTCAGCTATGGGTTCGTCGTCTAATTGATTTTCGATCTCAGCTTTCGGTTCAATGGGTTCATTGCCTTCGTGTGCCAGTTCATTTTCTATCCCTTTGGCATCGTCCTCGCCAAATTTCACATCTACTTCATCATCATCATCCAGGCTTTGCTCCATGGCAGGATTGTCCAACAATTCTTCTTCAACACGCTTTTCCAAATCTAGCGTATTGAGTTGTAGCAATTTAATAAACTGTATCTGTTGCGGAGACAGTTTTTGCTGCAGTTTAAAATCCAAGTTTAACTTTAGTCCACTCATAAGTGCTTATTCACAATTTCACTGCAATTTTAACCTATAATTTTCAGATGGCGTTAATGGTTATTTCTTTAAACACACAAATCCATATATCTTTGCCGAAGTTTGGGTATTATAGTAAATTTTTGGAACCGTTTAAACCGCATTGGTAGCGATAGTAATTCTTTTAATTCAGAGGGAATTGAGACCTCACTTATCAACCAAGCCGGGCTTTTGGGATTTATATTTACCTCACTCATTTCATTTGCTGCAAAAGTTATTTTCCCCTATTCCAATATATATATACCTATTTTATTTTTCGGACTTTGTTTTTTAGGAACCCTCCTTTTCAATTATTTTAGGTTCTATATTCTAGCTAAGTTTTATTTGTTTTTACTGATTCAAAGTATAGTTTGCTGGGGAGCCTGCAAATTTGGGAGAGATACGGGAGTGCAAAACATTTCCCTTATATTATTCCTCTGTCCATTTGTATATTATAAATCTCATGAAACCATTCAAAGAATTATTGCATTTTTAATTCCGCTAACAGGCCTATTGGCATTATATGTATCTGATTTCAGATTGTTCAGCAATGAGATACAAATTGATAGTGACGGGTTTTATATCTTTCAAGCAGTAGTGCTACTTGCCACTTTGTTAGCCTACTTTTTTATTATTATTGAGTTCAAAAGAAGTTTAACTTTACAAAATATCTCCATCGAAAGTAAAAATAAAGAGTTGATTGAAAGTATCAACAAAGTAAACCTGCTAAACGAAAATCTGGACAAATTTGTGTACACTGTGTCGCACGACCTGCGTTCTCCTATATCGTCAGCACTGGGACTTATTGAATTGAGCAAAACAGAAACCGATATTAAAGTCATTCATGAATATATGGCCATACAAGAGAAAAGTATGCGGCGTATGAATGAATTTGTGAGCGATATGTTGGCCTATTATAAAAACTCCAAATCGATAAACTATTATGAAAATATTGACCTTGAGAAATTGTTGGATGATATTATAGAAGCGAATGCTATTCTTATAAAAGACAGTAAAATAACATTTGAGCTAAAAGCCGAGCAACCTGATAAGTTCCGCTCAGACCCTATGAAACTAGGGATTATTTTAACCAATTTGGTATCGAATGCCATTAGGTTTATTGATGATACAAAAGACACCCATAACATTAATATACAAATTAAAACTGACCCGAAGCAGGCTGTTATTATAGTTTCAGATAATGGCATTGGTATAGCCGAAGAGAGTCAAGAAAAAGTTTTTGAGATGTTCTTCCGTGCTACTTTCAAAAAGTCTGGCTCAGGATTGGGATTGTTTATGGTGAAAGAACTTTTGGGAAAGCTGGGTGGCACCATAACTTTAGAATCTGAAGAAAAAGTATATACCAAATTTACTATTACCATTCCCAATCAAACATTATCATGAAACAGTATTATATTATAGTTTGTATTTCATTCATATTGTTTTCATGCGGTGAGAATAAAAAACCAGAATCAGATCAGCCAACGGAACTACGAAAAAAAGCGGATGGCAAAGAACTCTTTTTAATGCGTTGTATCACCTGCCATGGCTCTGATGGCAATGCAGGAGTAGCTGGCTCAGCTAAATTGGGTAATTCAAAATATAACAAAGAGCAAATAATCAATACCGTTAGAAACGGACAGAAAGCAATGCCCAAAGTTGATTTGGAAAATGAGGAAGAATATAAAGCACTTGCAGATTATGTATTATCTCTGCGTAAATAAATGCAGCCCGATTTACACCAAATATTAAAACAATATTGGGGTTATAATACCTTTAGAAAAGGACAAGAAGATATTATAAATTCCGTTCTTCAAGCAAAAGATACCATTGCTTTATTACCTACAGGTGGTGGCAAATCCTTATGTTTCCAGATACCTGCATTGGCTATGGATGGTATATGTATTGTAGTTTCGCCCTTGGTGGCTTTAATGAAAGACCAAACAGATCGTTTAAAAAAGTTAGGCATCAAAGCTGAGTTGGTTTATTCAGGAAAATCAGCAAAAGAAATTGATCGTATACTGGACAATTGTATATATGCTGGCGATATCAAATTTCTATATACTTCTCCCGAGCGATTACAAAATCCAGTGTTTCAAGCAAGATTTGAGAAAATGAATGTGAATCTTATTGCTGTGGACGAAGCACATTGTATATCGCAATGGGGCTACGATTTCCGTCCTGAATATTTGCAAGTAGCCGAACTGCGTAAAATAAAACCCAATGTGCCATTTATTGCAGTAACCGCCAGTGCCACGCCAGCCGTAGTGAAAGATATTGCTGAAAAACTTTGGATGAAAGAGCCTATGATATATAAAAGCTCTTTCGAGCGGGCAAACTTATCGTACGTAGTTAGAGAAACTGATGATAAAACCGGGCAACTTTTGCAGATAGTTGATAAGATAAAAGGCACGACTATATTATATGCAAATAATAGAAAAGCTACCAAAGAAATTGCTTTATTGCTAAACAAAAATGGTTTTCAGGCAGATTATTATCATGCAGGTTTAACGATGATAGAGCGTGAAAAAAAACAGAATGATTGGTTGCAAAATAAAATCAGGATTATGTGTTGCACCAATGCTTTTGGTATGGGAATAGACAAGGCTGATGTGCGATTGGTTGTGCATTACGAAATGCCCGACTCACTAGAGGCATACTATCAAGAGGCTGGCCGTGCAGGGCGTGATGGCAATAAATCATTTGCTGTTTTGCTCACCCACCCGGCTGATGAAGAAAAGAAAAAGGAGATGCAAGCCGTTCGTTTTCCTGAGCTCACTTTTGTGAAAGAAGTATATAACCATATTTGCTCACAACTAATGATACCTTGGGGCGAAGGACAATATAATAGTTACGATTTTGAGATTGGCGGATTTTGCAAAAAATATAATTATGACGTGCAAACAACGTATTCTGCATTAAAAATTCTGGAACAAAATCAGTGGCTAAAATTGAACGACGCCATCCACGAACCTTCCAAAGTAATGATTCTAACCGATGAATTTACTTTATATAAACTGGAAGTTGAAAATCCTGTATATGATACTTTATTGAAATTTTTGTTACGAAGCTATGGAGGAATTTTGGATCATTATATTATTATACAAGAAGAACAAATTGCAGCCAAACTCAAATGGACCACGGCACAAGTGATAGAATTACTCAACAAACTCAAAAAGATGGAAATACTTGACTACACTGCCCGCAAAGACAGTCCGCAAATTTATTTTTTGGAAGACCGTGTAAAGAAAGAAAACTTATTACTAGATATACAACTAATTAATTTTCTGAAATCAACCTATATAACACGGCAAACGAAAATGTTAGCGTATACCAAACTTGTTGATGAATGTAGAAGTAATTACATAAGAAACTATTTTGCCGATTCCACCCTCCTACCCTGCGGTATCTGCGACAATTGTTTGGATAATCGCAAAAAATTAGAAAGCAATAAAAGTATTGAAGAAAAATTATTGAAACTATTATATAATAATCCAATGCCTGTTGAAACATTAGTTAAAAATCAACCCGAAAAAATTAAGAATGAACGCTTGGCTGCTATCAGGAAATTATTGGATGAAGGGGCGTTGGTGATGGTGGATGGGGGGATTTGTGCGAAATAATTTCCCATTTTGCAGGGTCATCCCATGGGATGACCCTGCAAAATGGGAAATTATTTCTTCTTCGCTTCATTCCACCAACTGTCCATCAGTTCCAAGCCTGCATCTGCTAGATTTATATTCTCGGCTTTGGCTCGGTCTTCTATATAGTGAAATCGTGTTTTAAATTTTTGATTGGTACGCTCCAAGGCATTGTCTGGATTAATACCTGCATGGCGGCCATAATTTATTAAGGCGAATAATAAATCACCAAATTCATCTTCTTTTTTGGCCATAGAACTATTACTGTCGAGTTCATGTTTTAACTCAATAAGTTCTTCATCCACCTTGGCCCACACTTGCTCTTTTGTATCCCAATCGAAACCCACACTTGCTGCTTTCTCTTGCATTCTGTAAGCTTTCACAAGCGATGGTAGCGAACTGGGCACACCACCCAATACTGATTTATTTCCTTCTTTTAGTTTAATCTGTTCCCAATTTTGTTTAACTTGTTCGGCATCATCTGCTTGCACATTTCCATATATATGTGGATGGCGGTTAATTAATTTTTCACACAATGAATGTATAACATCTGCTATATCAAATGTATTCGTTTCGCTGGCAATTCTACTATAAAAAACTATATGTAATAGTAAATCGCCCAACTCTTTTTTTATCTCCATCATATCATTGGAAATAATTGCTTCGCACAATTCATAAGTTTCCTCAATAGTGTTTGCTCGCAGACTTTCAAAAGTTTGTTCTTTGTCCCACGGGCATTGCTCACGCAGCTCGTCCATGATGGTTAGTATCCTCTCGAATGCTTGTAGTTTTTGTTCTGTTGTGTTCATGTATTATATATAGTTGTGAGTTGCCAGTTGTGAGAGTTCTTTGTCCGAGGTTGGTGTCCCCACCAACCTCTGCTCTTATACATCATATTCCCGTCCTTATCGCTTCTGCCGGATCCAATT
>JAYVCI010000211.1:0-4226 GCA_043750035.1 Chitinophagaceae bacterium | reverse complement strand
AATTGGAGGAAATAAATATTAACAAAAGTGAATTTCATGGAGAATGGAACTATACTATTAAACCAAATTTTGAACAAGTTATTTCTTGACAGTTACTTATAACGAAACTGTATCTGTATTAAACGATAGTTCTTCACATTGCAATTCATAGAATAATAAAACAAAAAGAGCCATCCCAAACAGGACGGCTCTTATATAAATATTGTGTAATATAAAACTACTCTTCAGTAGTTTCAGTACTTTCTTCTGTAGTAGTTGCTTCTTCAGTTTTAGGCTCAGCAACAGGAGCAGTGTCCTTAGCTTTGGCACTAGCACCACGGCGTGTACGCTTAGCAGTTGTTTTCTTGGTTGTTTCTTTTTGGTAGAACTCGTTAAAGTCAACCAACTCCATCATACACATTTCAGCATTGTCGCCCAGGCGGTTGCCTGTTTTAAGTATGCGGGTATATCCACCGGGGCGGGTTGCCACTTTCTCGGCTACCACGCCAAAAATTTCTTTGGTGCTAAACTTACTTTGCAGGTAGCTAAATACTATGCGGCGGTTGTGCATATTGTCTTCCTTGGCTTTGGTAATCAATTTCTCTACATACGGGCGTAAAGCTTTTGCTTTGGCCACGGTGGTAGTGATGCTTTTATGCATGATAAGCGAGGAAGCCATATTGCTCAACATAGCCTTGCGGTGGCTAGCGGTGCGGCCTAAATGGTTAAATCCTTTATTGTGTCTCATTGTTGTGTTATCGGTTGGATTGGTTTTGTCATGCTGTCCCGATAACTATCGGGACAGCATGACAAAACCAAATCAGTTAAATCATACCTTGTTATATAATTAATTATCTTAGTCTTCGTGTAGTTTAAATCTGGTTAAGTCCATACCAAAGCTCAAGTTTTTTTCACGCACAAGTTCGTCGAGCTCGCTCAATGATTTTTTACCGAAGTTGCGGAACTTTAACAGGTCTTCAATATTAAAACTTACCAGTTCAGAAAGGGTTTTGATTTCGGCAGCTTTCAAGCAGTTGTAGGCTCTTACGCTCAAGTCTAGATCGCTCAATGGGGTTTTTAGTATCTTGCGTTGTGCCACAAAATTGTCGTCCACCTCAGCCACTGCTTCACGCACTTGCGATTCGATGGCAATGTTTTCGTCGCTGAACAACATAAAGTGTTGTATCAATATCTTGGCAGCTTCTTTCAAGGCGTCTTCTGGGTGGATAGACCCATCGGTGCTTATTTCCAAAGTTAGTTTCTCATAATCAGTTTTTTGTTCAACCCTAAAATCTTCAACCGAATATTTCACGTTTTTGATTGGGGTAAAGATAGCATCAATAGGGATTAAACCTATAGCTGCGTCTTTGGGTTTGTTCTCATCGGCAGCAACATAGCCACGGCCTTTTTCAATGGTAAGTTCTACTTCTAGGGTAGTTCCTTTTTCCATGTGGCAGATGGCCAGTTCGGTATTAAGTGCCACAAAGTTGTTTGTGAACTTGTTTAAGTCGCCAGCAGTAAATGTTTCCTTGTTTTTGATGGTAAGGAAAATTTTCTCGTGGTCAACCCCTTTCTGGGTGGCTTTGAAACGCACCTGTTTAAGGTTTAGCACAATGTCCATCACATCTTCAACCACGCCTTTCACGCTGCTGAATTCATGGTCCACACTATTTATCTTTACACTGGTAATGGCATAGCCTTCCAATGATGAAAGAAGAATCCGTCTTAGAGAGTTGCCTATGGTCAAGCCATAGCCCTTTTCTAGTGGGCGAAATTCGAACAGACCGTAAGAGTCTGTGTCTTTATGCATAATTACCCTGTCAGGTTTTTGAAATGCTAATATTGACATGTTTATTGTTTTATTATTTAGAGTATAATTCGACGATTAATTGTTCCTTGATATTTTCAGGAATTTGATCCCTGTCTGGGTAGCCTAAGAACTTGCCTGTATGCAATTTCAAATCCCACTCAAGCCAGTTGAAACGCTTTATATTTTTACCTTGGATAGAATCAACTATTACTTCCAGTGTTTTTGATTTCTCTCTGATAGCGATAACATCACCAGCTTTTAACTGATACGAAGGAATATTCACTACCCCCCCATTAACAGTTATATGCCTGTGCGAAACCAATTGGCGTGCACTACTGCGAGTTGGGGCAATGCCTAAACGAAACACGGTATTGTCCAAACGGGCTTCCAAAAATTTCAACAGGTTTTCGCCTGTTATTCCTTTTGCTACTGCTGCCATGTGAAAGGTACGGGCAAATTGTTTTTCCAACACACCATAAGTGTACTTCACTTTTTGCTTCTCGTTCAACTGCACCGAGTACTCAGATTGTTTGGTACGCTTGCGTGTTTGTCCATGCTGCCCAGGAGGGTACATACGCCTCTCCAATGCTTTGTCCGGCCCAAAAATGGGTTCACGGAAACGACGGGCTATCTTTGTTTTAGATCCTAAATATCTTGCCATAATAATCTTGCTGTATTAATTCTTTATACCCTTCTACGTTTTGGAGGCCTGCAACCATTGTGCGGCATTGGTGTTACATCTTTAATAGACAGAACTTCAATCCCCACATTGGCCAATGTTCTAATAGCTGAGTCACGACCAGAGCCTGGTCCTTTCACAAACACATCTACCTTGCGAAGACCTAAGTCGTAGGCTACTTTGGCACAATCGGTTGTAGAAACCAAAGATGCGTAAGGTGTATTCTTTTTAGACCCTTTGAAACCATTTTTACCTGACGAAGACCAAGAGATTACTTGTCCTGTGCCATTGGTTACGGTTACTATACAATTGTTGAAAGTGGACTTGATATGCACTTGTCCGATGCTTTCGACAATAACTGTCCGTTTTTTTGTTACTTTTTTATTGGTAGCCATTTGCTTGTAATATCTTATTTAGCTGGTGTTTTCTTCTTTCCTGCAACTGTTCTACGTTTTCCTTTGCGGGTACGAGAGTTGGTTTTGGTACGTTGTCCACGAACTGGTAGACCCTTACGGTGTCTGAGCCCTCTGTAGCAACCGATATCGAGTAACCTTTTGATATGGAGTTGCACTTCACTGCGAAGCTCACCTTCTATCTTCAGATTTTCCGAGATAAATTTACGTATGGCGTTCAGATCATCATCATCCCAGTCCTGAACTTTCTTATTGAAGTCAATACTGTTAGTTGACAATATTTTACGGGCAGTGGCAGGGCCAATACCGTAAATATATGTGAGTCCTATCTCACCGTGTTTGTTTTTGGGCAAATCTACCCCTGCAATCCTTGCCATATATTAACCTTGTCTTTGTTTAAATTTTGGATTCTTTTTGTTGATGATATAGAGTTTCCCCTTGCGGCGAACCACCTTGCAATCAACACTGCGTTTTTTTATTGAGGCTCTAACTTTCATGTTCGTATTATTTGTATCTATATGTTATTCGTCCTTTAGTCAAATCGTATGGCGACATTTCTAGTGAAACCTTATCGCCGGGTAGAATTTTGATGTAGTGCATCCTCATTTTACCTGATATGTGGCAGATAATCTCGTGGCCATTTTCAAGACGTACCCGAAACATTGCGTTGGACAGTGCTTCCACAATTATTCCGTCTTGTTTTATTACTCCGAGTTTGCTCATCCTGCTGTAAAAAGGGCTGCAAAAGTATCTGTTTTTTCTTTATTTTCCAAGTTTAATTCTATTATTAAGCTGAAGCCATTGCCTGCGTAGTCCGTCCTTTTATTTTACCTGTTTTCATTAAGCCGTCGTAATGCCTCATCAATAAGTAGCTTTCAATCTGCTGAAGGGTATCTAATACCACACCTACCAAAATAAGCAACGATGATCCACCATAGAACTGGGCGAACTGGCTGTTCACTCCGAATGATGCTGCAAACGATGGAAGAATAGCCACAAAAGCTAAGAAGATAGCACCGGGTAAGGTTATTCTGGACATTACTGAGTCAATAAAATCTGAAGTTGCTTGCCCTGGTTTCACGCCGGGAATAAACCCATTATTTCGCTTCATATCATCGGCAATCATTTTTGAGTTGACAGATATGGCTGTATAGAAATAAGTAAATAGTATAATTAGCAGAGCTGTCATTACATTATAACCTATCCCTCGATAATCTAAAAAAGTACTAAGGAATCCTGATAAACTTTCGTTCTGCACCAACTGTGCAATGGACTGTGGAATGAACATGATAGCCTGGGCAAAGATGATCGGCATTACACCTGCAGCATTGATCTTGATAGGTAA
>JAYVCI010000210.1:0-4971 GCA_043750035.1 Chitinophagaceae bacterium | reverse complement strand
AGTTCAAACAATACCTGGTGCCCGGGCGAAGCGGCTAAGTTTACCTCTACCGCAGTAAGTGGGTACACTTATGAGTTTTTTGTGAATGGAACCAGTGTTCAAAAAGGGTCTCAAAACGACTATACCAGCACCACACTGCAAAATGGCGACAAAGTAAAGGTAACAGCCACAAATGCAAATGGCTGCTCAGGCACTTCTTCTGAAATTACAGTTACTATATCATCAACATTGAGCAATATTACCATACAGTCAAACAGTTCAAACAATACCTGGTGCACAGGCGAAGCGGCTAAGTTTACCTCTTCCGCAGTAAGTGGCTATACTTATGAGTTTTTTGTGAATGGAGCCAGTGTTCAAAAAGGGTCTCAAAACGACTATACCAGCAGCACACTGCAAAGTGGCGATAAAGTAAAAGTAACAGCCACAAATGCAAATGGCTGCTCGGGCACTTCTTCTGAAATTACGGTTACTATAGCCACTTCATTGAGCAATGTAACTATACAGTCAGACAATGCCAATAATACATGGTGCCAAGGTGCAGCAGCTAAATTCACATCACCAAGTGTGAGTGGTTACACTTATGAGTTTTTTGTGAATGGAACCAGTGTGCAAAATGGGTCGCAAAATGATTATACAAGTACCACATTAAATACAGGCGAGAAAGTGAAAGTGACAGCTACCAATGCCGGTGGTTGCAAAGGCACATCATCTGAAATTACCGTTACTATAAATGCTGGCCCAATTGCAAAACCATTCAAATATATTAACAATGCACTAGGGGTTACTTTTAACTTTAATGATACCGTGGCTGCAAATTCATCTTATGCCCACACTTGGAACTTTGGCGATGGACAGAAAGGTGCTGGTACCGTGGTTAACCACACCTATGCTCAAAACGGAACCTATACTGTATGGATGATTATTAAGAACAGTAATTGTGCAGATTCTATCTCCACACAAATTACAGTGAAGAATACAGGGTTATCAGACATGGAAGTGGATGGACAATTAAGCATTTGGCCCAATCCGTTTACCAATGAAGTAAACATTAGCTGGAACAGTGAGAACAAACCTGTGCTGATGGAGTTAAATGATATTCGAGGATCTAAAATTTTATCAGTTTCACAATCAAACATTTACAATATTTCTTCAACTACGCTTGCAACCGAAAGCCTGCCTTCAGGCATCTATTGGTTAAAGGTGGTGATGCAGAACGGCCAAACCGTAAAACGCATTATCAAACTTTAGTTTTAGATTTGTATATCATACTGATATAATTTCATAGGTTTTTGGTTAGACTTAAATGAAAGCTCCGAAAGGGGCTTTTGTTTTGTTACTGCAAATTAGAAATTACGAATGAATACAGATACTGTATCGGTATAATTTTTATCACAAATATTTTAAGATTTATCTACCATCTGAATTTCAGCGATTTTACTAAAATAAAAAATGGACAAATATGCAATCGTATTGCGGATTTGTCCATGTAGGTAAAAAGTATCCCGATAGCTATCGGGAGTATAAGGTATAAAGACTAATACTTTTCTAGCTATTTAACAGAAAACCATCTTTCGCCTTCATAAATTAGCTTCCCGTCTGAATTATAAAAGATAAAATATTTCGGTGCTTTTTTCACTTTATCAATACCAATAATAATTAAACAACTCTTTTCTATATCATAACTTTGGGAAATTTCACCTTCCTTGAAATCTTTATCTGAATTATAAAATTGAATAATATCAACAGGTCTATCAAAACCTACAGTATCTGCATATTTTAAAGCCGCACTAACAAATATTGAGCTATCAATACATTCTCTTGGAAACTCATCAACTAATAAAGAGTGGGCATAACCAAAACTTTGAGGCCCTTGATGCGAAAAAGATAATAATCTCTTTATTTGAGTAATCGAGCACGTCTTTCTATTAATACTAAAGTTACAGCACACTATAGATAAAAGCAGAATTAATAATATACAATTTAAAAAATGATATTTCATATTTTTGTATTTAATCTTTATACTTTCGTCTTTATACTTTTGTCTATAACCTATTTCTTCATCTCACTATAATACTTATAGAAGTAAGGAATGGTTTCAATACCTTTATAGAAATTGAACAAACCATAGCTTTCATTGGGGCTATGCAATGCATCTATATCTAAACCAAACCCCATCAATACCGATTTTACACCGAGTTCTTTTTCGAACAATGCTACGATAGGGATAGAACCACCACCACGAGTTGGTATAGGTTTTTTACCAAAGGTTGTTTCCATAGCTTTGGCCGCCGCATTAAATTCTATAGAATCAGTAGGGGTGAGGACAGGCTCGCCGCCATGGTGCGGGCGTACTTGCACAGTAACAGTTTTGGGAGCTATACTTTGGAAATATTTTGTAAATATTTCTGTAGCTTTTTCTGAGCTTTGATTTGGTACCAAACGCATGGAAATTTTTGCATAAGCTTTGCCGGGTAATACTGTTTTAGAACCTTCGCCTATATATCCGCCCCATATTCCATTGCAATCCAAAGTAGGGCGTGTGCCGGTACGTTCCATGGTTGTATATCCTTTTTCGCCCCACACATCGGCAATGCCTAGTTCCTTTTTATAAGCTTCCAAATCGAAAGGGGCTTTATTTAATTCGGCCCTATCTTCAGGCGAAACATCTAATACATCATCATAAAAACCTGGAATGGTTATATGGTTATTTTCATCATGCATGCCTGCTATCATTTTGGCCAATATATTAATGGGGTTTGCCACAGCACCGCCATATACGCCACTATGCAAATCTTTATTAGGCCCCGTTACTTCCACTTCTACATAACTTAATCCGCGTAAGCCTACATCAATACTTGGGGTATCGTTACCAAGCATAGAAGTATCAGATATTAATACCACATCAGCTTTCAACCTTTCTTTATTTGCCACGCAGAAGATGCCCAGGTTTGCACTTCCCACTTCTTCTTCGCCTTCTATCATAAATTTCATATTGCATGCCATTGTATTTGTTTGCATCATGGCCTCAAATGCTTTTATGTGCATATACATTTGTCCCTTGTCATCGCAGGCACCACGGGCGTAGATTCGTTCGTTGCGAATGGTTGGTTCGAAAGGAGGTGTTTCCCAAAGCTCAAGAGGAACGGCGGGCTGCACATCATAGTGGCCATAAACCAAAACTGTTGGCAAGCTAGGGTCAATCATTTTCTCGCCATACACAATGGGGTATCCTGCTGTTTGGCATACTTCTACTTTGTCGGCACCAGCGGCTATAAGTTTATCTTTAACGTAGTCAGCAGTGCGGTGTACATCGGCACTGTAAGTTGCATCAGCACTGATGGATGGGATACGGAGCAGCTCAAAAAGTTCGTCGAGGAAACGCTGTTTATTGGTCTCTAAATATTGGGTGGTTTGCATAATATTATTTTTTGTGCAATATTAGTACATGTGTGGCTATTTTTTTAATACATTTGCGATGAATGAAAATCACGATTTTGGGGAATGGGAAAATGGCGAATATGTTGGTGCAAAAACTATTGCCAAAGTCTGTAAACATTGAGATGTGGGGAAGAGATTTGGAAAAAGTAAAATCGGTATTTGGCAAATTTAAGATCCAGATTACCGAAGATATTGAGACAGCAGGACTTGAAAGCGACCTCATTATTATAGCTGTTGCCGATTCAGCAATAGCCGAAGTGGCAGAAAAGTTGGGCAGCAGATCCTGTTTGGTTATCCATACATCGGGGGCAACACCTTTGGATGTATTATATAAATTTGAAAACAGCGGGGTATGGTGGCCACCAGCATCTGTGCAGATGATTGCTGATGAAATATCGGAATACGCAGCATGTGTGGAAGCGAGCTCAACTGAAAATAATGAAAAAATTATTTCATTTTCAAATATGGTTGGCATATATCATATATTGAAATGTAACAGCCACAAACGATTGCAGATGCACACTGCGGCAGTTTTTGCAAATAATTTCACAACCTATATCATGTTGAGGTTGCGTGAATATTGTGAAGCCCATCAAATACCAATTGATATATACAAACCAATGCTGAAGCAAGCTATGGGTACTTTTTTCGAGAACAATCCAAACAACCTTACCGGGCCAGCATCTCGTGGCGATAAGTTAACAATCAAAAAACATTTAGAAATTTTACAACCCGAAACCGAGATGAAAAATATCTATGAGTTTTTAACAGAAAGTATTCTAACATATAAGAATTTTGATTTCAAAATCAAGGACTTGTAATATTATAGTTATAATAATTAAACCTTGGCGGGCTTGTTGCATCACACCCATTGTAACCAAATAATATATAATAATATGAAAAAAATTACAATCGTTGCTTTTGCATTGCTAGTGGCAATGGGAGCAGTAGCACAAGGACCAAAGAAAGCTAATAATGGCAAAGGCGGTGGAATAGATGCCCGTGCAAAAAAATCAACAGACTGGATTAATGAACAGGTAAAACTCAGTACAGAACAGTACACCAAAGTACACAGTATTCAGTTAGAATCATATAAAAAATTGGTAGCTATAAAGAAAGATACTTCAATAGCAAAAGCTGATGCAAAAGCAAAAGTTAGGCAAATTAAAAAATCTGCTGTTGAACAAATTAAAGCTGTACTTACTGCTGAACAATTTCAAACACTTACTTTAAAGTTGAAAGAAAAGCATGATTTGAAAAAAGAGAAAAAAGGAGGAAAAAAGGATAAAACCAACGGCGTAGAAAAAGATATAGAAGACGAATTGTTGAATTAATTATCATAGAACCTTGTTATGAGGGTTAGCTTAAAAGCCTTCGTTGGATATTATCTGACGGGGGCTTTTTTTAGTATCAAGTATCAACCTGATACCTGATACTAGTGTTATGTTAATCATTAATTGACGGATATAGTCTTTTCAATTTAACCCTTGCATCCTTGTTTGTAAATTGCCAATTTATTTTACTGTTTTTATT
>JAYVCI010000209.1:0-2902 GCA_043750035.1 Chitinophagaceae bacterium | reverse complement strand
ATTATTTTTCGTTAATTGTTGTTTAAACGGTGTTTCAAATCCATGCATTATTAGCTGATTAGGGCTAATGTAATTTGATGTTACTGCACGCTTTCTTGTGGATTTTATTGGATTCTCCTTCATTTTACCTTGCATTAAATTTAGAAATTAAGGCCTTAAAGATAAGCAATTGTTGAGATTGCGAGTATTTCAGCAGACCCTATATACATCGTCATTGCGAGAAACGAAGCGTTGGTTTGTGTGTGTGAGTGACGAAGCAATCTCATGGGGAGCAGTATTCCAAAGGGGATTGCTTTGTAACCCTGTTTTACCCAACCTACTTTTGCGGTAATGCATGAAAGGGTTTTTATTATCTCAGTATATAGTTCTTAAACTCCCCAATATGAATTCCAGTGGTTTGATAGAACCAATTTAACACTCGTTTTTTGAGAGGCAGGTTGGTAGATAATGTGGGGTCAAATTCAAAAGTCCAATTGGTTTTTTTAATTCGTTCGGCAATAACCGCAGGGTGTGTGCCGTTGAATTTTTTAACCGAATCAATACTTGAATAATTGAACATACTTTCATCTTTTATGTTTTGCTCCATCCAATTATCATCATGCCACAGTTTTTCAAAAGCTTTGCGTTTTTCCGATTGCGTGCGTGGGTCTTTTACCCAGCCATAGTGATAGATGGTAGCATCTACCAATTTGCAATAAAGTTTTCTATCTCCTTTCCTAAAACTCATGGCATCTTTGTGCGAGGTAATGCTTGGGTCTTTTCTAATCACCCGCACTTCTTTCTTTTGCCAATGGCGTGAGTCAGCTATAAAATCGTACGAGCCAAAAAAATTGATGTGGTCAAATACCAAACCTTCTACACTTTTATCATCTTTATATAATTGCATGGCCGCTTTTATTTTGGGCAAATCATTTTCATGGAAAACTTCATCGCCCTGTATATAAAAACACCAATCAGTATCCGCACTAATGGCATTGTAGGCTTTGTTGGTTTCATCAGCCAATACACGCCCGCCTTCACGCAGGTTTTCGTCCCACTCTGTTTCTAGTACTCGTATTTTGGGTGAGCCAATACTGTTTATCAAGCCCAGCGTATCATCATCCGATTTGCCTGCCGCGATCACAAATTCATCACACACAGGCAGAATAGAAGTAATGGCCTCCACTATGGGGAAGTCATATTTTACAGCATTCTTGATAAAACTAAATCCAGTTACTTTCACTTGTTGATATTTGAGGACTGCAAATCTATAACATTAAAACAAATGTGGCGGTACTTTTGCAAAGTTTAGCAATTCAAATTTTTAAAATGGGCTAACTAGTTATATATATGAACAAAAAAAATCTGTTAAAACTATTATATACATTTTTGTTTGCAAGTATTCTGTTTGCAAATCCAATATCAGCCCAAAAGAAAACAACACGCATTTTGTTTTTATTGGACGCATCAGGTAGTATGCTATCTAAACTTGAAAAGGAGAATAGAATAACCACTGCAAAAAGATTGCTCACCAATATTGTGGACAGCCTTAAAACAGTAGATAATTTAGAACTTGGGTTGCGTGTTTTTGGGCATCAAAGTCCGGCAAAAATGCTGGATTGTAACGATACCAAACTAGAAGTACCGTTTACAGTGGGAAACCATGATTTGATTAAAGAAAAATTAAAAAAAATTAGCCCCAAGGGAACTACATTGATAGCCCATGCCCTCACTATGTGTGGCCCCGATTTTCCTGTTGACCCACTAGCCAGAAATATTATCATACTCATTACTGATGGCATAGAAGAATGCAAAGGCGATCCGTGTGCCGTATCAGAAGCTTTGCAAAAAGCAGGTGTGGTGCTCAAACCATTTGTAATCGGTCTTGCCAGCACCGTCGATTTTAAATCGGCTTACCAATGTGTGGGTCGTTTTTATAATGCCACTACCGAGGAATCGTTTAACAATGTGCTGCGGGTAGTGATAGCACAGGCAATGAACAATACCACCGTGCAGGTAAATTTAATTGATGCATTTGGCCGTGCGGTAGAATCGAATGTTCCCATCACTTTTTATAATATGCAGAACGGGCAGCTCGAGTATAATTTTGTGCATACTTTAAATGACAGGGCATTGCCAGATACGTTAAGTATTGAGCCCACCATTAAATACAGGTTGGTAGTGCATACCATACCGGAAGTAGTGGTAGAAAATATAGAACTGCAGGCAGGCAGGCATAATGTAATTCCTGTTGATATTCCCCAAGGCTCGCTGCAACTTATTGTAGGCGGACTCAACCCCAATGACAAGGTGCAATGTTTGGTGCGAAAAACCAAAGAATATTGGACGCTTACCGAGCAAGATTTCAATACCACCCGAAAATATATTACCGGACTGTATGATTTGGAAGTGCTCACCTTGCCCAGAATATATCTGAAAGAAATCTCGATAGATGCCTATCAGGTAACCAAAATAGAAATACCAACACCGGGCAAACTTTCACTGGTGTCATATAATGATGTATATGGAGCAATATATCAATGGAGCAACAACCAACTGGAGTGGGTATGCGACCTCGACGAAAAACTCCGCCGCAAAATAATTACCCTACAACCCACACTGGACAAACCCTATAAACTTATATACCGCTACAAGCAACATACCCGAGCCTATATGACTTTTGAAAAAGATTTCGAGATTAAATCGGGGCTGACGACTTCTTTGTCGTTGTAGGCTCTTTGGTTGGTGGGGATCCCGATTGTTCGGGACAACCACGCTAACTAAAAGTAACCATGGAAACTAACAACAAACCATCAAAAGAAACCTTAACCCAACTTGCATCTAACCATCGTCAATTTCCTGTAAACAGTAGCTTTTACTTTTTTTGAGTTCCGATTTGTGTACTACGGATTTTCGTTTTACA
>JAYVCI010000208.1:0-5240 GCA_043750035.1 Chitinophagaceae bacterium | reverse complement strand
GGTTTTGCCAGCAGTATTACTTCAACAAACTTTAGCGATTTAACCTCTGGCAAAAATGGTGTTAATGATGAAAACAAGCAATGGATTAGAAATTATTATATATCGAGAATTGATAACATAGATACAATGCTGGCTAACAGTAACAAATACAATCAGGTCAGTTCTGGCTACTCACAATACGACCTGTTGCAAAAAATAAAATACGCATCGGGAAACGGAATGTTACATACATTAAATATACAATACAGTGCCACCGGCGATGTGCCCAGATACGACCGTCTTACCAATACTGACAGCATGGGCAAGGCTATAGTGCCTGCCAACAAATTCACGCCTGCCGACCCTGTAACCAATAAATTTACAAATGCAGAATGGTATTATGGTCCTGAAAAAAGAACTTTAGTGGCTTATAACCTAAACTGGAAAAAAAGTAACAAGTTATTTGATGAAATAAATATAACGCCTGCCCTACAAATGATTGAAGAGAGTAGACATAACAGAGGCTGGCAATCACAATCAAAAACCAGTAGAATAGAGAAAGTAAATGTATATAGTATTAATGCCGATTTGCAGAAAAAAATTAAGAAGAACGAACTCAGATATGGTGCTGAATATGTATATAATGATGTAAACTCCGTTGCTTTTAGAACCAATGTAAAAACCAGCGAAAAGCTCAGCACTCCTACCACTACTCGCTATCCAGGCGGTGGCAGTAGCATGTCGTACACCGCAGCATATATAACCAATGCTTTTGAGTTGAATAAAAAACTAATCTTTACCCAAGGATTACGCTATACCTATAACCAACTTAAAGCTGATTTTTCTGATACCAGTATTACCAAATTCCCTTTTGCAGAAGCCAGCCAAAAGTATGGTGCCATGAGCGGTTCATTGGGTATGGTATATAAGCTGAAAAAGGCTACCCGCATCACGCTGAATCTTTCCAGGGGATTCAGGGCTCCCAATATTGACGATATAGGAAAAGTATTTGATCCTGACCCAAAAAACAAGCTGGTGATAGTGCCTAATATTAATGCCACACCTGAATATACCAATAATATAGACCTTGGATTCTATTATAATTTTAAAGACAAATTTAAACTGGAATTCAATCCCTATTATACTATGCTCAACAATGCACTCCGATTGCAATACGCATCATTCAATGGCGTTGACAGTATGCTATACGACGGGAAAATGATTCGCACCCAATCTTACCAAAACACTAACAAAGGAAGTATTTATGGTTTCAATATTCTAGCCGTATGCCAAGTGTATAAAAATACCATACTTGAATTTGCAGCCAATTATACCAAAGGGCAGTTTGATATTGATGGCGTAAGCAAACCTGCTGACCACATCGCTCCTTTCAATGGAAAAATTGCATTAAAAAACTATTTCAAAAAGTTCAAATCCGAACTGAATATTCAGTTTTCAGGAGCTAAAAAATTGGCTGATTACAACTTAGCCGGCGAGGATAATTACGACTATGCCACCGTTGATGGAATTCCATCATGGTACACCCTTAATTTTAGGCTCTCGTATAGTTATAATAAAAACCTAAACCTATTGGTGTTTGCCGATAATATTACTGACCGCTTGTACCGCGTTTTCTCAAGTGGAGTAAACAGCCCGGGAAGAAATATTGGGGTGAGGTTGAATATTAAGTTATAGAAATAGCTGTTGTATTTTTTTTGAAAGACCTGTGTTTCTTGGAAGGACACAGGTCTTTTTTATTAATGCCTCAATTTGTTTTAAATTAAAAAGGATTTTGATACCTATCGAAACTGCAAGTCTGAGCGTAGTATTTTTAAGATTGTTGGTAACTGAGGCAACCCTTTTGTCAATTTTAGGGACTTATAGAATAGATTCAATTTTTTATCACCAAATATAAAAGATTGTTTCCCTATTAAATAGAAATATCTTTGTATCAAAACTAATTATGCTAAGATTCTCGATTATTATATTCTTTTCTTACGCAATACCATTATTTGCTCAAAATAAAAAGTCTGCTCTAAGTATTGAAGTTGGGCTGAACAAAAGCTACGCCAACCTATATTATAAACCTAACAGTTATAATATGTTTAAAAACCCTTTTAATAACTCAAGTTTAGGACCGTATCAAATTAAATCCAATATAACTGGTTATTATTTTTCACTACAATACAAACTGGATTATAAAAAACTTCATCTTATTTCTGGACTCAGATATACCAACAAACAGTTTGATTTCATTCAAAACCAGTTTTTCGATTCGGTTATTGGAAGCATATATCAACGAAGCAACTTGGGATATATTGAGCTGCCCATTTTACTCAGGTTTTATAATAAGCAAAGGGAGAATGTGGGATTAAGTTTTTACGGTGGTGTCTCGTTTAATTATCTATTAAAAAGATTAAGAGGAAAAGGGAATGCTTATTATTGGAACAGTTTTGACAACCCACCAAAAGGTGATTTTTTGCCTACTATATATGGACCAAGCTATAAAGAAAACCGCATACAATACAGGCCCAAATTTGCTATTTCAATATATGCTGAATACCGCAACAATTTCTTTCTAGGTAAAAAGGGAGCACTGACTATTGGATATACTAAAGACTTAGCACCCGCAATGAAAAAGTTTTATAGAATAAGCATTAACCACAGAATATATGAGGCTGAAATCTACCCTGTTTTTAGCTATGCCTATATCTCGTATAAATATCAATTAGCTATGCCTAAATTCTTAAAAAGAAAATGAGATATATAAAAATTATTTATATATTTACCTGGCTTTTGCTTTATGTGGCTTGCAGTAAAGAACCTTGCAGATATAACCGTTTTGCACGCATCCCCGATTTTGATGAAAATGGTGCTGCACAATATTACCCCATGTTAGTGCCTAATAAATGGGTTTACAGAGTCGATTCGGTTGCGTATGATTCTTCATTGCATTATTTGGGTAGAAAAATTGTACAAGTAGTTGAAAGAAGAACAGAAAGTTGCAGATACCCTGACCCTTATTTTTACTATATCACCCATACTTTTCCAAACGATAGTGTGAAATGGAAAATGGAAGAGTACTTGATGAATGGCAAGGATAGTGAATTGGTTGATGACAACGGAAAGATATATTTTAAGTTGTTTCCAAAAAACGATACATTTTCGGTACAGTATATAGACGCTTATAGTAAACAATATAGAGACCCAGTTAAAATCAAAACTACAGTTGGTGATTTTGATGCTATAAAAGTAACCAAACAAACAACTAAAGACAATATTACTATTACTTATAATTATTATGTTAAAGGTATTGGAATTGTGCAGCAAAAAATAAAGAAAGACCAGTTAAATGCACCGTGGATAAGAAGAACTTATTTGCTTACACTGATTGGCTACGAAATTTTTAGATAAGTATAAATACACAGGTAATTGTAAGTCTTCTATTATGTACCAATGTATAACACTAATCAAACACATAAACCCTATTCACCCGCTGCGAAATATGCGTGAGTATCTCATAAGGTATCGTTTGGCAAGCTGCGGCCATGGTGTTTAATTGCTTGGCAGTTTCAAATATGATAATTTCATCGCCGGCTTTGGCTTCTATATTGGTGAGGTCCACCATGCACATATCCATGCATACATTGCCTACGATGTCGACGGGTTGTTTGTTGATATAGAGTTTTCCGTTTCGGTTGCTTAGGAGTCTGTTCAAACCATCGGCATAGCCAATTGCTATAATACCTATTTGCATATCTTTATCGGCCGTGGTGTGGCGGCCGTAGCCGATGGTGTCGCCTTGTTTTATGTGTTTTGTTTGGAGTATAACGGATATCAATCTGCTAACGGGTTGCAGTTTGCTTTGTATAGTGTTTGTGGGGTCAATACCATATAATCCAATACCTAAGCGAACCATATCAAATGGTCGGTTGGGATTGAAACGGACGCTGCCTGCGGTATTACTTGCATGGCGGATGATGGGATATGATATTGTGCTTTGAATCTGCGTGGCCATTTGCTCAAATGTATCCAATTGAGATTGTGTAAATGTATCATATTCATTTTCATCCGCAGCGGCCAAATGTGTAAATACAGATGCGATTTTAAGTTTGGGTATCTCCGCAATCCGTTTATATAATACTTCTATTTCGTTTGCTTGGAAACCTAAGCGGTGCATGCCTGTATCCAATTCCAAATGAACCGGTGGCCAAGTATTACAATGATTATCTGCCAGAAATTTTGCATAGCTTTCCAATTCTTGCAAACTATATACTTCTGGCTCCAAATTATAATCCACCAGCAAACGATAACTATTTGGCTCAGGACTCATCACCATAATAGGAGTTTTAATTCCAGCTTTGCGAAGCTCCACACCTTCATCGGCATAAGCCACGGCCATGTAATCTACTTTTTGGTGTTGCAGCATTTTGGCCAGTTCGTGCCCGCCACTTCCATAGCCGAATGCTTTTACCATAGCCATAACTTTGGTATTTGGTGGTTGCATCGCCATGATGGTATGAAGATTATGTGCCACATTTTCCAAGTTAATTTCTAATCTTGTTTGATGTGTTTTTTTCTCCAGTGCTTTGCTTATCTGTTCAAAACCAAATATGCGGGAACCTTTGATTAATATAGCTTGTTCGCTCCATTTTGAAGTATTTAGTTTTGATATAAAACTTGCAGTATCAATATAAAATTCTTTTTCACTCCCGATAGCTATCGGGACGAACAAATCTTTATATTTGCTAATCTCAGGTCCAATCCCAATGAGCTTATCTATATGATGTCTTTTGATAAGGTTTGCTATAATATTATATAAATCATCTGAAGGCAAACCACTTTGTTGGAGGTCGCTCAATATTAAAGTTTTTGATAGGCGAGGATTCTGTCTTTCCAAATAATCCAAAGCTACTTGCAGCGATTCTATATCTGCATTATAACTGTCGTTTATTATAATACAATTATTTACGCCATGCAGCATTTGCAATCGCATCTCTACAGGTTGCAGCGTGGTGAATCTTTGTATATGTTCATCGTCTAATCTTTCCAATGCAAGCAAGCAACAAAGGCAAGTAATAGCATTGGCTATAGATGCATCATCAGTAAACGGAATCTCAAATTTTAATTCAGATGACTTATATATAAACGTGATGAAACTACCTATAATAGTTTTTTCTACTTTTGTTATATTAACTGATGCTGGGGTATTATATCCCCAAGTAATTATCTTAATAAATTGTTTTTGTTTGAAAGCCTCA
>JAYVCI010000207.1:0-2079 GCA_043750035.1 Chitinophagaceae bacterium | reverse complement strand
GTTGTTGAATTTTATCCCGTAAAGAAAGTATATTTTATCATACTTTTGTCTCCGAATGGTTAAAACTACCAAAGGTTTAGTGCAACAGTATTATGCAAGCATACCAACAGAGGCTTGCATAATATAATGAAGCTATAGCAAATGCAGAAGCTAATAATGCTATTACTGGCACGAACCCCGGGCGAAACCGTGAAGTGGAAAGAAACGAAATGAAACGACGCAGCCTTGAGATAATGACTGGCCAAAGGTTTGATAATTTTTCAGCTATTGCATTTAAACAAAACAGCCTTGGGTACCCCGAAATACGTTTTGATGAACTAGATTTAGAGACCGATATTATCAAGTTTTTTGAACAGGGGTTTGAATGGGAACAAATGACCTATAATTTTTACCCCTACTTCTGGGGAAGGAAAAAGCGTTGGATAAAAATTATGCAGTTCAATGATGATGACCCCTTGTTTAATAATTTCCTACAAGCTGGTGCAGCAAGGGTTATAGTGCCTGTAAGCCCTGTATATGAAGATGCAATATTGCATTATCTTCAAACTGGTGAGATTAGTGCAGTCCCGCAACCTGTTGTTACCTCTGATTATATTACTTACCAAAATGACCTAAAAAAACAGGATGCCTATATTGTGGACCAGTGGGTGGTGAGTGTGCCTACTAATTTGGTGGTATTGGAGACTGACCCAGCAGTTACTTTGCCTACGAATCCTGACCATGAGTTGCCGCTATAATTTTTGTAGTTTAACGTCATGCGTTTATTGTTTTCAAGAATAATAGTGTTTTCTGTATTACTGTGCGGTAACAGTATATATGCATACGCACAAAAAAATGGCAGAACCATTATTACCCGAACTGGGAAAATTGTATATAAAAATTATCAGAGTATAGAAACTTTTGATTCATCAAAAACTGTAATAATTAAAGATTTGTTGAACGATGATTATTATGATAAACAAGATAGTATAATAGGCTGGGCTTTTGGACGACTTAGAAAGCATAGATTAGAATATTTTGATACTATTAAACCAGAGAACAAAAGATATATATGCAGATATATGAAAAATGGGGAGACAGCAAGAATATACCAGATTAAGCACTTGAGGAAAAAAGGAATTTTTACCAAATATGATATTATAATATACCGTATGGACATGGTTAGGGTGAAGGACGATTCCATTATATATATATATTTTGACCCCAAGCTATCGTGGGACTACAAATACCGTGACAGCGAAACGGTTAAGCAAATGCGGAAAGCACCAGAGAGCCTGCATTATGATACGATGGTGATATATTATCCAGGATCAACTTTGGCTAAGCAGGCATTTTGCTATATTGATACAAAAGCGACTTTAATAACACAAGAACAAATAAACGACTGTAATAATGGGTATAGCTTCTGTAGCATAATTAAGATAATTTATATTGGAGTAAATAAATACAAACCCTATAAAGATTATGGATTAACAGATACACCCAATTGGGACAATTTTGTATTTGACTATTCTCAATCCAAGAAGCGTGGGTACAAGCGTGTGAGCAGGAGCAGCATTTTTTAATATTATATAACTAAGTATGAAAGCAGAAAACATAGATTATATAGCCATGGAGGGCGGGGGAGGTAAGGGTATTGTGTACTTAGGTGCCATAAGAGCTCTTGAAATGAAAGGAAAACTACCTCTAGATAAAAACTCAAAAACTAATAATGCAAACAGCCTTAAGGGAATGGGTGGGTCATCGGCCGGAGCAATTACTACGTATATATTGGCATTGGGTACGCACTGTGATGGAACAATAAGCTTATATGTTTCTAAAACGGGTTTAAATACCTGCCCGTGGACCCAATGTATATAGTGGTAGTGGGCGATAAGAAAACTATTTTGCCAGGGTTGGAGAAATTGGGGTATGAGATTGTGGTGGAGTAATAGACTTTAAGATAATAAAAAAGCAGCGTTCTTATATTGGGAACGCTGCTTTTTTTGTTTATTATATAAGGGTTATTTGCCCCAAATCATATCTATCACTTTTAAGGCAGTAACTATGAATGCTATTAAACCTATACTCCATTGCATA
>JAYVCI010000206.1:0-3049 GCA_043750035.1 Chitinophagaceae bacterium | reverse complement strand
TTGTAAAACAAACAATGACCGACTTGCAAAAAAATACAAATTTAGTAGCCGCCTTTTTTTGTGAAAAAAATGTCGCCTATGCTATGAAATAGTTAGTATGTATAATGTGCTTGACAAGTCGTTTGAAATACCAAGTGGTTATAAGGCAGTGAATGCTAAGATAATTACCGATACAGATATATGGGGCGGTAAGGTTGTTGTAATGATAGGAAATAATTATGTTACTTTGGGAAGTGGTGGACAAAATACTAATGTTGCACTATCTGGTGAAACAGACCAAGTCCCTATTTCGGTTTATGTGCAGATGACATCTGCGGCAACCATGAATGTGACAATAGAATGCAGGCCAACAGATAATTTATTAGAAGAATGGAGAATGAAAACCTATAACAGCTAAGGCTTCATTGTTCGTCGTGCCGACGCAACGAAGCCTTAGCTGTTTTGTGTCATAATTGGTAGAAAGTATATAGTAGAAGGTATAAAGTAACCTTCACAAACAACAGTGTGTATATAATATATGGAAGTGGAAAATGTGGAGTATTATATTATAATAATCCGTGAAATCTTTTAATCCGTTTAATCCGTGTCCCGATAGCTATCGAGGACAGACAAATGTTGGTACTATATATAATACTTTTGATGTAAAAATCATAATATATAAAGTCTATTATACTGCGGTTACAAACCGCTTTCCTTGTGCGAGACGATTATAAATCGTCTCGGGTGGGGAAGAACTGATAAAGCATAACATTGCGACCAAAACAAAACAGGTGATATATAAAGGTTTGCTTTTGAACAAGGCAAAATGGAGCAAAAAAGGGTTGATTTTGCTGCCAGTAGGGGGCGGCCAAATATGGAAAATAAAAGATGACGGCACACAGCTTACACAGCTCACCTTTGGTCAGATCGGGCATTACCAGCCAGAATGGAATCTTGAAGGAACTCAATTCGGCTGTCAGGCAGTTAACAAAGGGCATATTTATGGCTTGGTTTATGACGAGTTTGGAAAATTACTAGACAGCTATAAAAACGTTCTCACAGGGTGCTGGCAACATAAGTATAAAATGCTTGGTGCTAGCGGCGGCAGTATAGGATACTTAGACATGCAGTCCGATTCACCTTTTATATTATATAGTTCATCTCAAGATATTTATGAATTTCGCGGTTCTTACTGGATGCTCGATGGTGTAAATTGTATAGTAATTGCTGACAATGGCTTATACTCATTCAATACGCAAACGAAAAAATTGACCTTTCTGAGACAGAGCTGCCCCAATGATTTCTATTCCTCTGTATGTGTTTCTTTTATTTCAGACAAGATATTGCTGCAAAAAGATTCATGGCATTATGCAGGAAATAATACCATTTTTATACAGAGTAAGTTGATTTTAATGAATACGGATGGCAGTGGAGAAGTAGAAATTGAGTTATAAAAGGTTTAAGTTTGTTTTCATAGCGTATAAAGGCTGCCCGAAATGGTGGCCTTTATACGTTTATATACAACTGTTTGTGCTGGTATTAATGCAAAACTATTTGTTTTATAAAAGTGTGAAGCTTGCAAACTAATCTAGCATTAGTATAATGCCAAAAGCTATAAACTATTTCATTTTTGCAATAAAAAAAAGGAGAAACATATTATGAAAAATCTAAAAAAAACTAAGCAATGTATATTAAGTTTAATAGCAATGCTTGCATTTGTGTCGTGCATCAATGCACAAAACGATCCCCCTGTGGTTAAACAGCCAAACTATCATACAGCTATTGGTTTACGCGGAGGGGGCACTACGGGCATTACCATAAAACAGTTTTTTGGGGAACGAAATGCTATGGAGGGTATTTTTGGCTTTTGGACTGGGGGCATGAGTGCGACTGTGGTTTATGAAAGGCATGAACCTTCAACTGTGTCTGGGCTAAAATGGTATTATGGTGCAGGTGCTCATGTAGCGTTTTTCGATACCAAAGTTTTCAACTCAAATTTCGAACAACGTTATTTTCGTGATTATAGTGGTGTGGGTATAGGGGTAGATGGTATTGTAGGGCTTGAGTATAAGATTCTCCCCATCCCTTTTGCCATTAGCCTGGATGTAAAACCATTCATAGAATTTAACAGCACCGGAAGTATTATAGCCGCTTTCGATCCGAGCCTAGGTATCAAATTTACTTTCTAAGTATAATTTTGAATTTCTGCTAAATTTTTTAAGACCTGACAGTACTCAGGTCTTTTTTATTATACTATTTTTTAGTTTGCTTGGCTTTCTTTTTAAAATAGCCCTTCAATAAAAAATTATGCTGGATAGCCTCCAAATCCTCATCTAGTTTTTTCGAACTGCTCTCCAGGTTCTTTATGGTTTCTTTTAGCTGTGTGCCTGTTGCCTCGTTATGAAGCAATACGCCCACAGCACTGTTGGGATTGGCGGCGGCAGTTTTTAAATTGTTTATAAAAACAAAAGCGGTATCCGAAATTTGTTGCAAATGCAGCACTGAAGTTTTTAGTGAATTATATACTACGGTATCTGATACCAACTCATTTGCAAGGGTTCCTTTTTTGTTGAGGCCCGCACTATAAATAGAGAGTGTATTTATAAGCTGTTGTGCTTTGGCTGAGGCTATTTGAAGTGATGCGGTGGTGGCTCCAATATTATCATAAACGGTATTGTCATTTAATAATTTCCCCAGTGTTCCTTCGCCATTGGCCAGTTTGTTACTTATACTTTTAAAATCTTTGGTAATGGCTAAAAAATTCTTGTTGTTTTCCTGCAACATATTAATCATGTCTTCCGACGAAAAGGTTTTTTCAACCCCCAGTGTGTCATCTTCCGCTACTTCTCCAAAGGCTTCACTCCCACCATAGATAACCAAAATTTTGTTCCCAATCAATCCGTCGGTGCTTATCTTAACTTTGGCATCCTTGCGTATATATTGTGTGGCCTTGTCCTCAATTTTCATAATAATTTTCACCTTCGATTTTCCATAGAACTGCACACTGCTTACAATCCCTACCTTTACACCAGAAAACCACACATTACTGCCTTTCTGCAACCCGCCTACA
>JAYVCI010000205.1:0-11823 GCA_043750035.1 Chitinophagaceae bacterium | reverse complement strand
GCCTAAGGTAAAATAATCGGTAGCTGTTGGTTTAATAGCAAGTTTATTATTTAATACACCAATCGCTTCTTTATACTTTTTATTACGCATATAGTTTTCTACAAGGGCATTATATATATCATTCAGTTTTTCACGTTCTACTTCATATTCTTTTTTACGATCAGGATTATTTGCCAAAATATTAATCCTATCTATCGTTTTAATTAAATAATTACAGCCTATTGAATCTTTTCCTAATTTGATAAGCAACAGTCCATAATATTTATAATCATCGTTTATTATCTTATCGGGGTTGGTTTGCTTGGCAAAAAACTTATCCATTTCATAAATACCTTTTGTATATTCCTCTTTGGCTTTACTGGTATCCTCTGGCTTGTTATAGGCAACCCCCAACTCATAGTGGGCATATCCCATCAGCCTATATAAATAGGGGCGAGAATCATCTTTTTTATGTATCGCATTTATTTCGTCAATAGCTTTTTGGTAGTCTTTGGTAAGAAATAAAAAGCCTGCATATTTAACACGTGCATATATATCATCGCCTACTATGGCAAGATATTTTTCGTAATTTATTTTTGCTTTTTCATAGTTTTTGGCCAAATTGTTTAAGTAGGCCATTTTACTGTAAAATGGGGCATAGGTACTATCAATCTTCAATCCTTCTTGTATGGTATTTACAGCAATTTCATAACCCGCTTGCGAACGCACACTGGCATATAATTGGCCTTTTCTTAAATATGCTTTCAAGCATTTGGGGTCTTTTTCAAGAGCTAAGTTATAGTTTTCAATGGGTTTAGATGCATCGTTTCTTTCCAACCACAAATCTCCAATTGCCAAATTGATATCGGGGTCTTTTGCATCAAGTTCTAATGCTTTGTTTAAATATATTTCTGCCTGGGTAAGGTCTTTTACTTCGCCAGTGGTAAGAGCTTCGCCGGCGTATAATAAAACTTTTGCATTTTTGTTTTTGCTAATAGTTACTGCTCTTGCAAAATCAACTTTGGCTTGATCCAAATTCTTTCTGTCTATTTTCAATTTGCCTAGGCCAACTATGCATAAAGCATTGTCAGGATTTTTTATAATCCCTTCATTCAGGGTTTTCTCAGCTTGGTCTTCCTCATTGGTTAGTAGGTAAACATCGGCTAGATAATAATGCAAATCGGCATTTGCAGGTTGTTGCTGGATCAGCGTAATAAAAGTTTGCTTGGCTTGTGCAAATTTCAAGGCTTCGGTTTGTAAAATACCCTGCTCTAATGTTTGAGCTGATGCTACAAATAACATTAACATTGCTGCACTAAATAAAATCGTCTTCTTCATGTTATAATAATATATTAATCTTCTGTTTATTCTTTTATATGTATTTGTCTTTTCCAAACGGCAAGGGTGCCAGGCAATAATCCGGATGATTGGATAAGCAATTGTCCAGGTCTGCCATTAAGGTAATGGACAAACCCTGTGCCGAGACCTTGCCTACCTTCTGCATTAACCGAATACACTGGCCGCATCAATACGTAATGCTGCATATATAAATGGTATTGCAAAGGTTTATAATATTTTCTCTCGGGTATCACTGAGGTGTCGGCAGGCATAATACCCATCACATTTATTTTGTCCATAAAACTTCCCAACTTGGGGTCACGTCCATCGCTCACCCAGTTTAGTCCCACTATGCCAATAGCCTCAGGATGTGTGGCAACATATTCCACTACTTTTTTGTTTTCATCCACAGCCCCCACATTTTTTCCAAAAGGTTTCTTTACCAAGTTGTGCAGATAACGAACCGTGCTGGACGAATCATTGTCAAAAATTATTTGTATTGCCTTATTTGGCAATTTGGGATTTAGCTTATTCCAAGTACCAATGTTTCCATTGAGTACTTCCATCAATTGTTCAAACTTAATACTGTCAGGCATTGATGGATGAACTATTAAAGCCACTGCATCATAAGCAAAAAGTGTATACGCTATTTCCAGCTTACGCTTTTTAAAAGGTTCGTTTTCTTCATCGGTAAGTTTGCGGCTCATCAGTATCAACCTTACGCTGTCTTTTTGAAGCAACTCAATGGCTTTGGTTTCAGGTAAATTTAACAGTGATATATGTGCCTCATTTTTACAATCGTGTTCGTATGCATCTATAGCTAATTCTGCAAAAGGTTGAAAAACGGGGTCAGCAGCAATGGTGATGGTACCGCTTCGCACAGTATCCGTATTTTTTTTTGCATTGGGATTGTCTTTGCACGAAACTAAAATTAAGAAAGAGCAGCATATTAAACATAGAGATTTAATATATGAAAGGCGAAGTTTATATAACATTTTTGTAAATGGTTTCGGTTAGATATGTTTTAAAACGCCCTTGGTAAATGGATAGTTGTACCGTTTTATTATTCTGACGTTTTATTTACTTTGTAGGTGCGGTAGCCTCTCCATCCCCTAAAACAAGCATATACCACAACTGCTCCGCCTATTACCATACTGGGCATCTCATCCAAGCCGAAGAAATTATTCTCGGGCATAAATAAAAACAAGCAACCTAAAAAGCCATACATAATAAATGCTACAAAATGTATAAACATCATGGGCTTGGAATTTCCAAAGCCGCGATTTTGATTTTCTATCATGGGGCAAAATTAAGCCCCACATAGTTAATAAACCCAAAATATAAGGGACAGAAGTATTAAAATTATTTTACTTATAATCAAATACTTGTATTTAGTTAAAAGATTGCTTTAAGAGCTTTTTCAAAAAATAAACGAACCGCTCAATTTTGCAAACCTTTGACATGGTTGAATTCTGTTCTTCAATTAGTTAAAAATTCTATTTAATGCCTGTTGCCCCAAGAATAAATTAATATTGGGCTTTGTTTTTTTAGTTATATTTGCCTTTCGATATGCTAAAAAACGTACGCTTTTTCGCTCAGGCCAACACGAAACTTCCTACCGACCCTTATTCTACAGGCTTTTGCAAATTCGAATTAAAAAAACATTTATGAATAAATTAAAAATTTTCATCTTTATAAGCGTTATCTTATTTGCATTCTCATGCAAAAAGACGGAAACACAAATAATTACGGGCAACCAGCCGGCCATTGATTCAACCATTGACAATGTACTGCGTGATAATTTTATCCATAAAGCCTATTTGGCAATAATTGGCAGGACCCCAACTGATTTAGAAAAAATAGGAGCAAGAACGGTAATTGATAAGAATAATTGCACGGTACAAAGCCGCGAAGATTTATTGAATATCCTTTTTTCTGCCTCTGATTATAAAGAAAATATTTTCAATATTGATAATGCTGGATTGCTTGCTTCTTATTCGGGCGATGTGATAAATTATTATATTATCTATTATACCAATTTACTAAAAGATACTGCCAATATTAATTATTATATGTACAAGGATTATATTACCCGGTTGTATCTTCTTAAAGCAGCACCACGTAATTTCTTCAACGATTCAATTGACTTGGTAGAGGTACATAAACGTATGACATTTAATATACTTTACGACAATGTGAACGGCGGACTTTTTAATTGGACTGCAACCGTGTTTCCATATTTTCTTAAAAGAAAGCCCACCCAGGCTGAAATGAATAGCAGTTCTTTATTTATTCAGGGAATGCAAGGGCAAATACTTTTGAAAACAGGAAGTTCAACAAATGATATGGTAAACATTTTCTTTAGTTCCGATGAATACTTTGAAGGTCAGGTTCGTATATTGTTTTTACGCCATCTTTTCAGAGAACCTACATTCAGTGAACTTCAACAATTGTCTGATGCTTATAAAAAAGACCACAATTATATAAAACTTCAGAAATCAATTTTTCTTAGCAATGACTTTTTAGGAAAAAAATAAAATCACCAACTAAAAACTTTTTATAAAATTCAAAGTAAAAATTATGAGAAATAAAAAAATATACATCTACAGTTTTCTTTTTATTTTGCTGTGTGTGGGATTATATGCCTGTAAAAAAGAAATAAAAAGAATATTTGAAGTACAAACACAACCCGTTTCTTTAACTTCCATCAATAAGAATTTATTTAAAAAAGAAATCGAGTTTATTTCCATTGCTTATTCAGATTTATTCAGAAAAACCATTCCTGCCGACGAACTTAGCAATGCCATAAGATGCTACGCTGGCAGCAATGATAAAGATTTAATTACCGATCGTATTATTCGCAGTTATCTAAACCGCAGCAATATTATTATTCCTACCAAACAACAAATGCTCAACGATGCACCTACATTTATTTCCAATACGTATACAAAGTTTTACCAGCGGCCGCCCACAGAAATGGAGAAATGGAAAATGCAACAGCTCATCACTAGCAGTTCAACACTAACACCAATACTTATTTATTATTCATTTCTCACCTCTGATGAATATAAATTCAAATAAAAAATAATATGGAAAGAAAAGAATTTATTAAAAAAGCAGGACTCCTCACAGCAGGGGTTATAGGCGTACCCTATATATTGCCAATGGGGCGATTGTTTGCCGGCACAGGAACACGTGTAGTGAACCATGTGGTGCTATGCATGTTTGCAGGTGGTGTACGCAATATTGAGACCATGCAAAAAGCTGAAGGAAACCTGTTGCCAAATATGATTCCAGGTAGCGAAAGTATTACCGCAGATATTGCAGCGTTGATGAATAATTTACCTGTAATTATGAATAATCCACTGTCGCAATACGGAACATTATATAAAAACTTCAGGTATAACAGCTTGCTCGCAGGGCATTTTCAAGGAAACACAGTTGCATTAACAGGTTCGTACGTAGATAACTTTGTAAGTTTTAACGACTACACGCCCAAGCCAAGTATTTTTGAATTTTATCACAAACATAATTCGTCCACAAGTACTGCAAAAAATAACTGGTGGATTTCAAATTCCCCAGGCGAAAATGAATTGCTTAGTCAAAGTACCGATCCCAATTATGGCGGAAAATATGCTGCAAATTTTTTGTGTCCGAATATTTTTATACCAAGTAATTCCTACAAACCCGTTGATTTATGCAGCACTTTCGGCTCCGCAGAAAAAAAGAGTGCAGATGAATTGAGAACATTGCTCAACAATAGTTTTAACAAACCCATTCAAGTAAATTCTAATTTTAACAATAGTGCACAGGACAAAGAAGAAATCAATAATTTTGTTGATACCTTATTGGCCGATGCAAATGCTGGAATGCTTACTGACCCTTGGGGCACAGGTATTATGAGTGGTGATATGTATAATATGTATTTTGCCGAACGTGTAATCAAACAATTTAAACCTGAGTTGCTTTGTGTGAACATGACCGATGTTGATACCTGCCATGCTGATTTTAGCAACTATTGTGTAAACCTGCATCGTGCAGATTATGCCGTTGCACACTTGTGGCAAACCATACAAAACACCCCAGGTATGAAAGATGATACAATTATGATAGTAGTACCTGAACATGGAAGAGATGGTGTTCATAATACGATTACCGATGCACAAGGAAGAAAAGGAATTGACCACGGTGGTGATAATGTATCTAAAGAAATTTTCTGTATGGTACTGGGTCCTTCAAATGTGGTGTATCAAAATAATATTATTAATGCAACTGAGGGCGAAAGTATTGACATAGTGCCTACCATTGCCAGTGTTCTTGGCTTCCTTCCAGACATTCCTTCGAATTACATTACGGGTAAAGTTTTAAAATCCGCATTAAAATAATTTATCTTTATAATGAAAAAGTATAGCTATTATTTTTCTTTTATTGTCGCTTTTTTTGTATTGTTATATAGTTGTAAAAAAACTACCGATACAAAAAATCCTTACGACGACATTAACAGAAATATTACAAACAATAACACAAAGCAGCCGATTGATTCAAACTCAATCACAGGCTTGCATACCTTTATTTTTGAGACGAAATGTGCCATACCCAGTTGCCACGGCGGACCTTTCGAGCCTGATTTCCGCACACCGCTTTCTTCATACAATACATTGGTTTATCAGAAAGTAATAAAAAACACAGTAGCAAATAAATATACTTACCGCGTTGTTCCTTATGATACAAGCATGAGTTGGTTGCACGAACGATTGGTAACCGATGATTCTATTTTGGGCAGGATGCCACGTTATATGCCCGCATTAAATGCAAATGAAATGTATCATATAAACAAATGGATAATGGATGGAGCAAAAGATGTGAATGGTGTTGTGGCGGTAAAACCAAACAACAATATCCAGTTAAGTTATTTTGTTGCCTACGATAATGCTTATAAAAGACTTGATACAGCAAGAGTGAGCAATAACTATCCTTTTGCAGTAGCAAATAATACGGATATGAAAATTTATTTTTATATTACCGATGATGAAACCAAACCAAAAGACTTTTTAGATCAGAAAGTAAAATTTTCTACCTCACTAAACAATTTTTCAAATGCAGTTTCAGTTAACGCAATTTCCGATACTGTTATATATCCCGGCTATCAGTTTTGGTATGTGAGTGTAAATTCTAATATGTTCACTGCAAACAAGCAAGTGTACATGCGATACTATGGCAGAGATCCTGACCATACGCAGATTGTAGAGTTCCCCAACGCTTATGCCTATTATTATCAAACCTATTATTCATTTATTGTTAAATAATTTCCACAGTAAAATATTCTAGCACTATCTCACAAAAAGCACCATAATAAATGCGTATATACATATATATAATTCTTTCTTTAATAATAATTGGTGGGTGTAAAAAGAAAACCACCGTGAGTACTGTCCCAGTAATTTCTTTTATCAGTCAGAATCCATCCATTATAAAAGCATATAAAGATTCCGTTATATTTACGATAGGATATGAAGACGCAGATGGCGATATTGGTGAAAACAATGCCAATGCCGAAAATCTTTTTCTTACGGATAACCGTATTAACATCACTTACAAATATCGTGTTAAACAATTAGCTCCCTCTGGCTCATCCATTGCAATTAAGGGCAATTTGGATGTAATATTAAAAAGCACAGATATTACCGACAATTCTTCAAGCCAAACAGCCACATATAGTATATATTTAACTGACCGTGCTGGAAATAAAAGTAATTCGGTTACCTCAGGAACTATTACTATTAATAAATAATATTTCTATTATCCCGTCATTGCTCAGGGTCTTATATGGCGTCATCCTGAGTCTCGTTAAGAATAGTCCTATAAAGTTATATCCAATTCCTCACGAGGCGAAGAATCTTATAGAGTTTGTGCTCGGGAGTGATAGAAGTTATCAATCGGTTTAGCCTTCGCTTCTCGTAATGACGCTAATTATCTGATGTTTCCCATTTTTTTTCAAACCAAATAAAACCATAAACTATTTTTTCACCGTAAGTGTATTCAATTAAAATAACCATTAACAAATTAAAAAAACACAGACATGAAAAATTCATTCAAAAAAATCGGTGGACTATTAATGATAGCCGCTATTGCAACTACCAGTGTTAACGCACAAACCAAAAAAATGACCCCAACAGTAACTGTAGGTGGTGAAGCTATGTTCCCCAAAAAGAACATTGTAGAAAATGCTGTAAACTCCAAAGATCACACTACTTTAGTAGCTGCCGTAAAAGCTGCCGATCTTGTTGCTACTTTGCAAACTGCAGGACCTTTCACCGTATTTGCTCCTGTAAACGATGCATTTGAAAACCTACCCGCAGGCACTGTTGAAACCTTATTGAAGCCAGAAAACAAACCCACACTTGTAGCTGTTTTAACTTATCATGTGGTTTCAGGAAATTATGATTTCAATGCTTTGAAAGCACTCATTAAAAAAGGAAATGGCACCGGCACACTAAAAACAGTGCAAGGCCAAGAACTAACTGTGATGATGAACGGCGAACATAATATACAAATAAAAGATGCCAAAGGAAACGTGGCCAATATCAGCACTTACGATGTATATCAATCGAACGGTGTGATACATGTAATTGACAAAGTATTAATGCCAAGTATGTAATATATAATAAAACTAATATATAAATAAATATTCCAACAATCTAAATATTAAATCCCCACAAAAAAGTCTCCCCCCCGGGGAGATTTAGAGGGGTCAAAACACTGCCATGAAACTTAGAAACTCCCTGCTGATTATATTACCATTGCTAATGGTATATTGCAGCCCTGCACCTGAAGCAACACAAGGAGTGAGCGATCAAAAGCCCTTACCCAAAGTAGTAAAAACAAATGCTGAGTGGAAGAAAAAACTAACCGCCGACCAATATCATGTTACCCGTGAAAAGGGAACTGAATCTGCCTACACTGGAGCATATTGGGATAACCACGAAAAAGGAACCTACCAATGTGTATGCTGCGGATTGGATTTGTTCAGCTCCGCAAACAAGTTTGAATCGGGAACAGGATGGCCAAGTTTTTACCAACCTATTATAAAAGGAATGGTAACAAAGCAAACAGATAACTCAGCCGGAATGACCCGTGACGAAGTAACCTGTGCCCGCTGCGATGCCCACTTAGGCCACGTGTTTGATGATGGACCAAAACCAACGGGGTTGAGATATTGTATTAATTCGGTTGCGTTGAATTTTGTGAAATAAAATTAATTTATATACAAGAAAAACCACACTCAAAAGGTGTGGTTTTTTGTATATAAGGAAGTTTTGGAGGTGGATTGTATCAACCACTAGCCATACTGTATAACCGATTCGTACCAAACACCTTCACTCTCGATAAAAATAAATTGAATGGGACGGAATTGCATTTGTTTACATCCAATGTATATCATAACCCTCTCGTTCCATTTTTCTGAACCAGGTCATTTGGCGTTTGGCAAACTGGCAAATATGATTATATAATTGTTCTTGCATTTCATCATAATTCAATTGCCCCAATATATATAAGGTGATATACTTATATTCTAATCCCAACTTAACTAAGTATTCTGTCAGTAAGCCTTGCTCAATAAGAGATTTCACCTCATCTATCAAACCATTTTCAAGTCTATATAACAAACGTGTTTTTATTTTTTCGCGTCGTAATGCTACTGATTGGTTAATTCCTATAATATAGGGTTTCACTAAGGGGAAATCTGTAGGCTCCATGGTATTTGTGTGCAAATATTTAACAATTTCGATAGCTCTAATCAATCGCCTTTGGGTTGATATATCTGCTATAGGATGATATTCCGTTACAGGCAATTTATTATAATACTTCACTAACTCATCTTTGGAATAAGCTTCCAATTCTTGTCTGAATTTTTCATCTACGGGCACATGGGCATAACTATGTCCTTTTAATATGGCATCTAAATACAAGCCTGTTCCACCACAAATTATAGGCAATTTTTTTTCATCCATGCATTGCTTCCAAGCGTCAGCAAAATCATTTATATAATTGCTCAAATTATATTTGCTCCCGAGAGCTGCGATATCAATTAACTTGTAAGGAATTTGTTGGCCTTGTATGGTATATTCCTCCAAATCTTTGCCTGTACCAATATCTAAATGTTTATATACTTGTCTAGAATCTGCACTCAGCACACAACCTTTGTTTTCAATAGCCAGTTGCACGGCCATCTTGGTTTTGCCGCTGGCTGTGGGGCCTAGCACCATTATGCTATTATATATATTTGTATCTATGTTTAGCAATTTTTAACCATCTTTATATTGCCACTGTTATATATTTCTATCAAACCATATCTGCTCAAAACTATTGATTTCGATACTGAAAAATCCAATCCCATCTCTTTATAAAACTTTGATGGGGAATGCCGTTCATACGTTTCAGGATTTACCCAAAACATCTGAGGGAACGTAATTTCCTTGGTTTCAAACCCTATTTTTTTATACCCATCACCATTGCCCCAATCACAGTCTACATAAGTCATGATATCATTGGGTTGGAGTTCGTTAATATAATGGTTGATGAGTTTTCCCAGTCCACCACTTACATGGTGGCCATCCAAATTTGCATACCGAATCAACTCCGATGAACGGTAGTTCTCCTGTCTCATTTTTCTGGTTTTGCTAAAAAGAGCTACTGCATATAATATATCTTTTTCATACAACCCATATTTATAATAACCCGTTGAATATCCTTGTAAATGTTGAATTTTTAAAAAATGTTGGGCAATGGTTTTGTCTATTCTTCGCACTTCAGTTTTGCGTCCATGTATTCTTCTGCTCATGCCCAATTTGCTCAACAAGCGATTCTTAATAATGCTTTTTGCTGTATGCCATTGGTCTTCCCATAAGTGAATGGTCTGCAGGTAAGCGTATGACTGGGATAGTTCAGCAAAAAAATTTGCATTCAAATCCTCTTTTATATATTGAGCAAAGGATATTACATGCAGTTGCAAATTATGATTGGGGAATACAAATACAGGGAAAGGACTTTCCAGTATTTGTATTTTATTAAATATAATATCGCCAGGCAAATTGTTCAACCAATCTGTTACTTCATTTTCTATATCTTGCTTTTGTTTGATGGGGCAAAAATAGCTAATGACCCTAAACAATAAACGGAAAATGAAAAAACCCTCGCTCCGCCCCATAAATATAACAGAGATATTAATTCACCATAAATTGAACTTTGGACTTAGTTTTAAGTCGTTTACAAAGAAATCATATAGTACTTATGGATTTGTCCGTACAGCTATGATTGCAAATCGGCGTAGGTTGAGGCTGATATTATATTGCAAATTAAAATAAAAGCAATGCCAATTATATTTTTTAAATTGTTCATAGCTTTATTATTAATTACCCTTTATAGGCGGTTTATTTGTTTTCCTTTTTTTGTCATTAGGGTTCATTATACCTAGCATAAGTTTAGTTTGCAGCAAAGTTTAGCCCTCTCCTCCATGCTATTTGCAATTGTGCCTGGCATATATAGTGTCAAAGATATGGTTAAAGCAAAAGCCCATCTCACATTATTTATTTTTCAAATTGATATTCTAGCCCTATACTTACCCCACTGCTTTTTAGTGGAGTAGATTGTAGCCAATAATTATATCCCTTGAAATAACTTTTTTGATAATTGAATGATAGCTTAAGTTTATCATTCAATTTAATCACCCCTCCCAAGTCATATCCCAGCAATTGATTATACTTAGGTTCATTTTTAGTCCAATCACCCTCATCTCTATATGGAGGTGGTAAATTATAATCATAATAATACAAATCATAATAGGATTTTAACAGTCTACAATAACTCCAGTCAATACTTCCTGATAAAGAGAAGTATTTGTTGATGGGCATACTTCCTACTACTCTAAGGGGAAAAGAAATATATGAGTATTTTACAGTATTGATGACGGTAAGAAATATTTTGCTTACCGGTGGAGGATATATACCTATGTTGGTAATACGAGTTGAATATGTCGAATATGCAATCCCCATACTAACTTTCAGGTAATTATTAAAGGTGCGTATTACATATACTTCAAAACAATTTCCAGGCATTGGGGATATAAATCTTTGTGGATTTTCTTTAAACTCTCGATCATTATTAACCTGAGTGCCCTTGCGTATGTATGGTTTAGATGTGTGCGATTTATAAAAAATGCCCACAGCAGTTTTTTGACTGTGGGCATTTACAACCAATATAACAATCAAATATACAATAACAATAATTTTTTTCATACTTCGAATAAAGAAGCAAAAAACTAATATTGCAAATTAACTAATACCTGCCTTCCTCCGCCTATAGCATAATGCCATTTAGTCATAGAAGTGGTAACTGTTGTTTGAGATAGACTTAGTATCTGTTAATAAATAAACAATACATTTAAGGTGATATTTTATAATTCCATTCACCTCTAAATTCATTTCTAAATAGATTTACTTTATCTAA
>JAYVCI010000204.1:0-25149 GCA_043750035.1 Chitinophagaceae bacterium | reverse complement strand
TATTGGGTGCTTACGTCAGCTCCCGTTATATTATATAATACTACTGAAGAAATAGGTTGGCATTTGGGTAGTGTACCTATCGAGAATTACTTGTATTATCTATTCCAGTTTCTTTTTGTGATAACTATATATGAGCTTTTGAAAAAGAAGTTTATTAAGGGTTATAGTTTGTTTTAAAAATTACTATAATTTGCCAAAGGCTGCTTCATCTATTATATTAACAGAATATATACTATAATAATCTTCATGCGTGGGGGCAATATTCAATATACGTTTCACACCTAAATTTTCAACTTCCAGAATGATGGATGCCAATACGGGAATATCATCTGCAAAAACTTCGTTCGTATTGGGTTGTCCGTTTATAGAAACTATAATATCATCGATATCCAACCCTGCGGAATATGCAGCACTGCCGGGCCAAATAGCCGATATCTGCCAACCTTTGGCAGCCAATATATATTTGAACCCGAACACTCGTTCAATTGGATTGTTGTTTGGCGATACTTGAATAGAAAGTCCTGCAATTTGGAGTGCATCGGGTAAATATTGTTCTATATAACCGCAACCATTTATTACTTCATCAAAAAACCAACCGCAACTTTTTTGTGTAATGGTTTCACACATTTGCTTGATAGAATTTAGCGAATACCCTACACCATTTTTATATTGGGCATACATATCCCGCATTATATCATCAAGATTATTTTTGCCATCAGTTTCCTCTCTTATACTCATATCAAGAATAAAAGCAGACAAAAGCCCTTCAGTATATATATTTACTTTGCGGTGAGGCACCAAGTTGCTGTAGCCATCAAGCCAGGTATCAAAACTGCTTTGTGCTAAAGTTAAATGATAACGCCCCGCATTGTCGAAGTGGCGTTGCAAATGTTTGTTAAAAGTTTCCAGCCATTCTGCTTGTGAATATATACCACTGCGAATGCAAATTAAGTCGCCATAGTAAGTGGTAAATCCTTCATATACCCAGCCCAAAGTACTATAGTTTTCAGTTTCATAATTATAAGGAAGCATATCAACCGGGCGTATGCGTTTCACATTCCACAAATGAAAAAACTCATGACTGCTAATGCCCAGAAACTCACGATAGAATGCACGTTCATTGAAATTTGCATTTGGCCCCATCGCAATCACAGTGCTGTTTGCATGCTCCACGCCATGGTGGAATGGGTAGGGCAGCATCTGAAAAAAGAAATGGTATTCACTGCATTCCAAATCCCCGAACAAATCTAACTGCGATTTGCAAAATTTCTCAAAATCGGATAATAGTTTTTCAGCATTATATATAATATTTCCTTGGAACCATATATATATAATACAGTGGCCTAACTTAAAGGTTTCTTTTTGTAAATTGGGCGATGCAATAAATGGTGAATCGGCAAGCAAATGAAAACTATCAGCTATATATAATTTATCTGCAATCTGTGGTAATGAAATAGCAATTTCATAATCGTTGGGAGCATTTATATATAGCTCGCATGGGTTGTTCATTTGCCCTTCAACATATAGCATACAATTGCATGGATTTATATACCATTGTGCATGGTTTACATAACTTGCCCCCGCATCGAGTTGGTGGGCATAATATTCGTAAACGATTCGCATTTCGCAGTTGCCTTTGGTTGCTATTTGCCATTTGCCTTTGTGGGTTTTTGTTGCAATTAATTCACTGCCATCAATATCATAAGCTTTAAATTGCCTTACATTTTTGGGATAGTTCTGCATTTCATAGCGGCCCGGTCTCCATAATGGGAGGCACACTGCCACGGGCAATCCAGGTGTAAGCCCATCTATAATTACCTCTATTTGTATAAAATGCGATGAGGGGTTGGGGCAATTGACTATATAACGCAGCATGGTAGAATTGATACTACAAACAAAGGTTGTGGAGGTCAAATTACAAAATTTAATGCGGTTGGGTGCTGTCCGGGTGAAAAAAACCTGACAGCATTTTTAATAATTAATAATTGACCTTGGGGTAACATGCCTTATCGTATTTTGCACTAAATTTGTAACCCAAAATAAATTTATAACTACTTTAAAAATGAAAAACATGATATTACTACAAACTAAGAAAACTGTTGCACTTTTATCTTTTTTACTGCTGCTGCAATTTGGCACGATTGGGCAAACAAACCCAACCGCTCAGTATTTACCCTTTAGCCAAAATTTTTCTGGCTTCAATGGTTCTCAAACCTCTTATCCAGCAGGGTTTCAGGGTTGGAATATTACAGGGAGTAGTGGAAGTTATCCTACTGGATCAGGGAGTGGCGACTTTACTTTGGCTGGGGGCACAAATGCAACTACCACTGCTGGGGTTTATGATATGAATGGGAAAATGGGTCTTCTTATTACAAGTTCAACTCAGAAAACGATGTGTTTAGCGTTAGTAACCAAAGGGCTAACAAACATAGCAGTGTCGTACGATGCAGCTACACAAGCCCAAACCAGTGGCGGCCGAAAAAATAATTTTATATTGCAATACAGGGTTGGAACCTCTGGAACTTTTACCGCAATCACAGCATCAGCATATATTAATGATGCCGCTAGCAATAACACAACTGGGACATCCTCATTAAATGTTACCGCTATTTCTGTTACCCTACCCACAGCTTGCGAAAACCAGAACGTTGTTCAATTGCGTTGGGTAGCAAAAGATTCGACCGGAACGGGCAGCAGGCCCAGTTTTTCGGTTGATAATATATTGGTGAAGTCGACTACCACCCCAAATATTGTTAAATCATCTCCTTCGCAAATAGCAGCAGCAAATATTAGCCAGGGGGTTATAGACCAACCCATCTCAAATTTCAGGGTTGGTACAACTTCATCTTATGCTTCCTTAACCTCACTGGCATTTAAAACCAAGGGCACTTATACCACAGCTTCCGATATTACCAATTTTAAATTATGGTATAATGCATCTGCCAACACATTTGGTAGTGCCAGCCAAATAGGGACTACCCAATCAAGTGTTACCTCTGGAAGCACAGTTACCTTTAGTTCTCTTACAACTAATATTATAGTCGATTCTACCGGATATTTTTGGATAAGTACCACCTTGCCTTCCAATGCTACTATCGGAAGTACAATATATACTGATACTGCCTATACGTTTACCTTTACGTTGTCAAATCAATCAGGCAGTATTAATTCCGGGGGGACGCAAACTATTATAGCCGTTACTCCTACAATAAGCCTTTCAAATGGCAATATTGTGGCGGCAAATGTTACGCAAAACACGGTCAGTAATTTATTATATAGAACAGGGGTGGCCGTATCAAATACCTCAGCAACCTTAAATACAGTAAATCTAACAACTGCGGGCACTTATAGTTCAAGTGATTTAACCAATCTGAAACTTTGGTATAAAACCGATTCTAATTTTAGTTCCGCCACACTTTTAGCAACCAAAACAACCTCATTGGGAGCAGGCAGTCAATCGTTCAGCAGTTTGTCGCAAACATTTGCTATTGGCACCGCCTATTTATTTGTTTCTATGGATGTGCCCTGTGCTGCCACTGCCTCAAATACTATTAACATTGCCGCTATCTCATCCACCAGTCTTTCATTTGCCTCTGGCACACCCACCGGTTCCGGATTTACTTCTGGAGGTACGCAAACTTTTATTCCCAGCACCCCTGTTGCACCTACTTCTGTTTCCGCTGCGGGCACTGGCACTATAGGTCAAATTAGAGTGAGCTGGACCAACCCAACAGGCTGCTACAACGAGGTAATGATAGTGGCTGCCCCTGATACCAATTCAGGAATACCTACTGGCAACGGCGGTGCATACACAGCAAATCTTATATATGATAGTGGCTCTACCTTGGGGAACGGACATGTAGTATATAAAGGCAGTTCGTCGCCACAAATAATTACGGGACTAACCAATGGCAGCAATTATTTCTTTAAAGTATATACCAGGTGGGATACTGCTTGGGTGGCAGCTACTGAAGTTATTTCTTCTCCCTATAAAACACCAGTGCTAACCCAAATTTACCTGCCGCAATATATGCAAGGCACAAGTGGTACCAATAGTAACCGTGTACCATTTGTATATAGGGTGCGTTTAGATAGTTTGACACCCTATGCAAGCTATCGCTATATAAACCAAGTGGTCACCTCGGCTGACGGATCTTCCATAGCAGGTGCGGGCAATGAGATACTGATAGACAGTAACAACAATTTTACACGAACTACTGCGGCAGGAATAAATACTGCCGGAGGTTATGGTGCTTTTACGGCAGACAGTGCGGGCAAATTTACGGGTTGGTTTGTTACTGAACCTACAGGTAATACCCGTTTTGCTGCTGGTACAAAAGTATATATGAACCTTGGCTTAAACAATGGCAATGGGGGTACTACCGTACAGGTATATTTGAGGACACCAGATTCTGTAACGGTGATAAACCTTAACACCACACAAACAGCAAACGATGGCAGTGGGTTGTATGGCGTGTCTCATGCCAATGCGAAAAATATGGTATTGGTATATGATAATGAAAACGGAACCGGCAGGCCTATATCAAGTGGGATTGTTGAAGACAATACGATTACTGAGCCTACTGGTTCGGGTGGCTATGCCTCGTTCTTTACCACCAATGTTAGCGGTACTGCTACTGCTTGGGGAACTATTATACCAAACACAAACTTGAGCAATGGAATTAGGAGGGTTGAATTTTTAGATAACCTGGCAAATTCTGTGTATGCGGTTACTTCGTCGAACGGTGTATGGAATGCCAACTCAACGGTAAACCCCAATGCTGGGACTACCGCTGTTAAACTGCCACGTACAGGATGCTCTAAACTTATCGTAAACCAAAATACGACCCTTGGTTCTTCTTTGAATATTTCATCAACTATCACACTTAATGGGGGAACATTAAACGTGGGCACCAACACACTTACTGATACTGGAACTGTTACCCGCGTTGCTGGCAATATGAGTCTTTCATCGGGCAAAATTATATTTGCAAACTCAAGCCCTGTAAGCATTCCCAGCAATAGTTTTACTGGCAGCATAGCTAAGTTGAGTGTGATTGGATCAGCAAGCGTTACGCTTCCTTCATCGCAAAGTGTAACAGATACCTTAACAAATTCCGATACTATTAATGGGACTATTATAATGTCTGGTTCAGCGGCTCAAAAAATTATTGGTACGGGTGTTATATCATCCCTCTTTATTAATAACAGTAATGGAGTTACCATATCCAGTGGCGACAAGCAAACCATTACCACCGCATTAACTTGTTCATCGGGCATATTGACTAGTGACACCAGTAGCACCAGTGGAATTATTCTTGGTAGTTCGGGCATTATTAGCGAAAGCAATAGCTCCTATCTAAATGGCCGATTATATACAAACAGAACACTTGCCCAAAACACCACCAACACCTTTGGCGGACTTGGCCTTAGCATAACAGAAGCGACACAAAGCACTAACGATTATGCTGTTACACGTATTACGGGAACACCTATTACCAGTGGCAATGGCGGTGCTTTTAATGGCAACCAAGGAGTTAAAAGGTATTATACCATTACTCCAACTACAAATACAGGACTCTCGGCACAAGTTATTTTCTATTATAGAGATGGGGAACTAAATGGTATTACCGAGGGCAACCTGCGTATATATACCCACGCCGACCCTTATACAAACGGAAGCTGGGCCGACCTTGGTGGCAAGGTAATTATTAATACCAGTGCCAATACCATTAAAAACGACCCCGATTATCCCATATCTCACTTCTCTACCTGGAGTTTTAGCAGTGATGCCCAGGCTTTGCCTGTGGAATTGGTGAAATTAACTGGCCGCTTGCAAAACGGCGTGGCTGTGATTAACTGGATAGCTGCCAATGAAGACCCGAACAGCACTTACCAAATAACACAGGGCAGTGATATCCATAACACCCATTTGATTGGCACGGAAACCGCCTTAGCCAATGGCGAATCTGTAGCTTATGAATTATTGCACCATACACCTTATAGGGGTATTAATTATTATCAACTATGGGTAACAGAGGGCAACGGAACTAGCCGTATGCTTGGGCAAATAGCTTTAGATAATAAAGGAGAAAACCATAATACTTATAGTCAAGTTCAACTATTCCCTAACCCTACAGCTAACAGCCTTCAAGTATTATTGGGCAATGCAGCCAATACAACCAGCAAAGTAAGCATAACAAACGCAACAGGTTCAGTGGTGATGCAACAAGCACTTAACGGACAAAATGCAATAAACCTGGATTTGACCCAATTGCCTGCCGGAGTATATCATATAGCCATTTATGGAACTGCTGGAGAACTACTACAAGGACAAAGATTTGTGAAGAATTAATATCGGCCCCCATAATTCACGTTGTCATCCGATAGCTATCGGATGAGAGGGACGAAGCGAGTTAAAATAACAAACCGAGCCTTAGTAATGGTGTAAAAAACCTATAACAAAAAAACCCAGCCGATATGGCTGGGTTTTCAAACTTAATAAAAAAACACACCCTTACTTTTTAACGAAGTTAGTGGTGTAGGTTTTGTCACCACTGTTTGCACGGATATAGTATATACCTGTTTGCAAATTCATTGCGGTTATTTGATTTTGGTTGCTTGTAATGCTTTGGTTATACACCATGCGGCCTGTACCATCATATATAGCTATATTGCCTTTAGCAATGCCTTCTGGCAAGGTAATGTTCAAAACATCATTGGCAGGATTGGGGTACACACTAATGTTGGTATTGTTTGTATTGCTGAATATATCTTCAATACCTGTGGTAGCAGTATAGCAGCCACTGCCCAACAAGACTTGTCCGCGTATTTCGCCATTGGGGTTGGCAGCGGTATGTGCATTTACATAAACACTGTCGTGCCAAAACAGCATTACATCAGCCCATGTTAAAGGACTTGTGGCAGCATTGTTTTCCCAGTAGCCCCATACGGTACCACCCTTTGCATTGCCTTTCAACCATCCACCAAGGTCAGCTAGTACACCGCCCGATGCACCTTTTGGCCCTTTGTGTAAATGAATAGCCGAGGGCTGTGTAGTCATATTATCCATCACTACCAGTACTTCCGCATTTAAGCCCATGGCATCAATGCTAACATAGCCACTGCCCATGCCAGTACCTGATAAAGTGTTTTGTTGTGGATCCATTGATATGGTAAATCCTTCGCGGGCAAGGCTCATCACCTGTCCACGTATTTCGCCACCAGCGTTATTGGCAGTATGCACATTTATATATATAGTGTTACGTGCTAATGCTCCTAACAGGATGTTTAAACTAGCACCGGTTAAAGTACCTTTAACATGGTTGCCGTTTATACCTGAACCCAAATCGGCAACCACGCTGCCTGATTGTCCCATCTCTCCTGAGTGAAAATGGATACCGCTTATGGCACCACTCAGTCCGTCCACCACTACATCATACCACAATGTGTCAAAAGTAAGGTTAGCTTGGATGGATGCAACGCCTTTGGCACTGGTTGTTACACCAGCTTGCTTTCCATCTAGCCAGCTATAGGCCATTAGGCTGCGAGGAGGGAATAATTGTCCGCGTATTTCGCCACCTGCATTACTTGCGTTGTGTACGTTCACATAAACATCGCCTTTCATCAAATCTTTAAGTAAGCTAGAGTCAACGGTGATCCATCCAGATACCACATTGCCCACTTTGTCTCCTGTTAGGTCAACAAGAACACCGCCTGATTGGCCAGGGGCACCTTTGTGCAGATGGATACCAGAAATAGTATCGCTGAGACCTTGGGTTATTACTTGGTACCACATACGAGTGCGATCAGCCGACAGGTTGAAAACGCCCAAGCCATAAGCAGTACTAGTAGTTCCTGCCTGTTTGCTGTCCAATGGTGCTGCAAAGCTCCAGTCAGTGCTTGGCATCAATTGTCCACGAATCTCGCCTCCAGCGTTAGCTGCGGTATGTATGTTAACATAAAACTGGTTGGTCAATAGTTTGCCTACCCATTGTAGTGTTAAGCCTGAACCGGTAAGCATGGTGGAGACACGGTTGCCCGATACATAAGTACTGAGGTTGTTAACAACACCTCCAGCTTGGCCAGGCATACCTTCGTGAATGTGGATACCGGTAACAGCACCGCTTAGGCCGTTCCAGCTAATAGTGATACAGGCTGTGTCAAGTGCAGGGCTTAGCATAATAGTGGCCACACCCATTGCTTTGGTGTTTACGCCAGCTTGCATGCCGTCGATACGTGCAGTGACCAACATGCGGCCACTAAGAGTTTGTGCTGAGGCTGCAAACGAAAAGATTGCAAGGGCAGCACACATAATTGTTTTTGTAAATAGTTTCATGGTGTTTTTTTATTTTTGATTAATTTAACTTTAATACAACAAACGGGAAAAAAAAGGGTTTGGTTTTATTTTTTCAAAAATATTTTTTTGTTTGATGAAAAAAACTACAAGGCCAAATAATTTGTCCCTTGATGTTATGGTTGGTGTTATCATCAACAACAGCTACTTTTGACAATTGAAAAATGGGTAAAGGGAAACTAATAATATTACTAGGGTTATTGTTGTTGCACAGGCTAACTACCTTTGCAAGCGAGCCCGTATTGCGGCATTATACCTCGCAAATGGGATTGGCAAATTTGGTGGTGTACCACTCCATGCAGGACTCTCGGGGATTTATTTGGTTCTGCACCGAAACGGGTGTAAACCGCTTTGATGGTAAACATTTCGAGTCATACTCCACCAATGATGGGCTGGCCGATAACGAAAATTTTGAAAGCTACGAGGATAGTAAAGGCCGTGTATGGTTCATGAGCTTAACGGGTAAACTAAGTTATTATTATAAAGGCCATTTTTATAATGAACGAAACACGCCAAGCCTCAAGTACCAAGCAGATGGTTCACTACTGTTCAATTGTGCAGAGGATTCGCTTGGCCGTATGTGGTTTTCAACCAGCAATGGCATGGTGTTTTGTTATGATGGTAAAAAAACCAGTGAACTAATTGCTTCAAAAGATATTGTTTCATCCCGTCCTGTATTTTTCAAGTATGCCAATACACTTATGGTGTTGCAAATTAAACAAATTGGATCAGGCAGCAAAAAACAGTTGGTGGGAAAAAACATATACAATGGCAAAGACCTATATATATCTGGGCAACAAGATGGTTCAGCCTCCTGTTTATTTTCGCACTACTCGCAGGCCAGGGGCAACCAATGTTATATGCTGTGCCAATGGGACAAACTTTTTAAGATAGAAAATGGGAGAGAACAACAAGTAGAAATCCCCAATAGCGATAGAATGCAATCTTTTTTGATAGATGGCAAAAACCTATACTTCGGCGGGGAAAAAAAAGGACTCTTGCATGTTCAAAATTTTGAAAACCCCAAATTATGGAAAGTAGAAAACCTATTACCCGATAAAACCATAAACCATATATTAAAAGACAACGAAAACAATATATGGATAGCTACCCATGGCAGTGGCGTATACATGCTTCCCTCGTATGCCCGCGAAGTTATCTCATTGAACAATCCTGACTTGCTTTCTACTGGGGGCATTAGTTGTATGGAACCTACCGGCAATGCAAATGAGATACTTGCAGGATACCACAATGGCGATTTAAGAATTCTTAAAGACTTTAAAAGCATACAGAAGTTTAGTCTGGCAAATGATGGGTTCAACCGCATTGCTGATATTAGAAAACTCAACAACAGCGAATATTTGGTAGGAACAGACAAAGGACTGTACAAGTTAAATATACAAACTTCTCTAATAAGCAAAGTTGACTTGCGTGGACTTATGGCATTCAAATCATTTGACCAATCAAATAAAGAAGAAATTATATTTTGCATCAATGGACACATTATCAAAAAGAAGGGAACGGGTTATGCCACCATGCTCCAATCGGATGATAAGAATGGGCGAATTGCCTGCGTGGCTGTAGTTAATGGGAACAATTTGTATTACGGCAACGCTAATGGGTTAATGAAACTGCATGGCATAGTTGACACACTGGTTCAGAAAGACGATGAAAACCAGTACAGCTATAAATCGTTGTTATACACCAACCATATATTATGGGCAGGTACCAATGGCAATGGCCTTTTTTTGTTAAAAGATGATAAGTTTATAAAGAAATTTGATTTAAAAGATGGGCTCACGGGGCGTATCTGTAACCATATATCACTAGGGCCAGATAATACGGTATGGGTTGCAACCAATGATGGGATAACAGTTTTTAACAGTAACACGCTAAATATTTTGCGGCGTATAACCATTCAAGATGGATTATTGAACAACGATATAAAAGACATTGTATTTTGTGATGGCAAAGCTTATATAGGTACGGCATTGGGCATAAGCGTATTTCCACAAAACTTTGTATCGACCGACCTGCCCCCGCAAATACATTATACCAAAGCACTGGTAGGTTCCGAACAAGAATTTAATGACCCTGATGAAATTTCCTGCCAATATTTTAATGGGTTTGTGAGGATATTCTATTCAGGGATATCTTATATATCGCCTGAGGAAGTATTATATTCTTATAGGTTTTCAAAAGATTCTGCATGGGTGCAATCCAATACCAACGAGCTTACTTTTTTCGATTTGCGGCCTGGCAAATATACCCTTTTGGTAAGAGCAAAGAAACCCAACAGTGGGTGGAGCAACCCTGCTGTACTGCATATCCATGTTATTCCTTTGTTTTACCAATCGGTATGGTTTATTATATTAATGTTTTCCATATTTATTGCAGCAGTATGGTATTTTATATATAAACGTACTTCATCAATTAAAAAGAAAGCAGCAGAAAAAACGGAACAAATGCGTTTGGTAGTTAACTTGGAAGCACAAGCGTTAAGCAGTAGGTTGAACCCTCACTTTGTGCTGAATTCATTAAAAACCCTGCAAAGCTATATAGAAACGCAGAACAACGAAAAAAGCCTCAATTATCTTACGGAATTTTCATTGCTGATGGAGCAAATATTAGATCACTCCAAACAAGAACTTATTGTGCTGGAAGATGAAATTACTTTTGTAAGAAGATATATAGAAATGGAAAAAGTACGTTTCGATAGCCATTTTGAGTATGACATTAAAGTAGCTGAAAATATTGACACGGCTGCGGTATCCATTCCACCTATGCTGGTGCAGCCCAAGGTAGAGAATGCTTTTAAACATGCCTTTAACCCCAAATACTCATCGCCCCATATTACCATTACCATTGATATGGATGCCGATTACTTAATCTGCAAAATTGAAGATAATGGTTTTGGGATAGAATCAACCCGCCAAAAAGATAGGCCGAAACGCAAATCTATGCCATCTGCACTAATTGTGGCCAAAGAAAGACTAGAGCTTATGACAACAAAAGCAGGTAAAAAAGGCTCACTGGAAATTATTGACAAAATAAACCTAGACAATCTTACCACGGGCACTATTATAATAATGCGTATCCCTTTAACCATTCAACAATAGCATTTTTCTTTCTTATATGGATATTGAAAACGCTATTTGCATATTTTGCGAAAACTAAAAACGAATTTGCAATTGTTGCAAAAAATGCCGCACTTTGCATCTCCAAATTTGCCCACACAAAAAACAGCGGCAACCATGCAAAAAAATACTCCTTTCAAAAACCTGCACCACCTATTTCGCAATGCGGCATATAATATCCATAACCCGCAATATGCTTATATGTTCAGCAAAGAGCAAGGGGAATACAAGCCAATTACTTACGCACAGGTAGAAGAAAAGCTAAACGCGGTATCAGCCCAAATGCTTGAGCATGGAATGCAAAAGGGCGATCGCATTGCCTTTTTTATGGACAATTGCCCTGAGTATTATATGATAGACCAGGGCTTGCAGCAAATAGGTTTGGTTAATGCCTCCATATATCCCACACTTGCTGAGGCTGAAGCTGCATTTGTATATAATGATGCGGGAGCCCAAATGATTTTTGTAGGCAGCCCTTTCTTATTAAAAAAAGTGGTTAAGATGGCTCCGACCCTGAACACCTTAAAACTTATAGTTACACTATTTGACAACCCCGAGAAAATATGGGACGATAGCCGGGTAATTAGTTGGAAAGAGTTTACCAACGAAGGGAATATATTATACCCAAAGTATAAAGAAAAAATAGAAGAACTATATAACAAAGTAGGGCTCGATGATTTGGCTACTTTAATTTACACATCGGGCACTACGGGCAACCCCAAAGGGGCTATGCTTACCCACGGTAATTTTATAAGCAATGCCAAAAGTGGCCTAACGCTTATGTCGGCATTTGGGCAAAACGAGAAATTTCTTTCCTTCCTCCCTTTATGCCATGTGTACGAAAGATGTGTAACTTACTATATAGGATTGTACAAGGGTGCCCAAGTTGCATTTGCCGAGAGCATAGAAAAAATATCGACCAATATTGCCGAGGTGCAACCTACCATTATAGCCACCGTGCCCCGCTTAATGGAAAAGGTGGAGGAGAGAGTAAAGAAAACTATAGAAAAAGAGGGAGGTTTTAAAGCTAAAATATTTTATTGGGCAATTGCAAAAGGTAAAAAACGTTACCATTTAAACCTAATGGGCAAAAAACCCAATCTGGTGCTGGCACTGCAACTTGCCATTGCCGAAAAAATTGTATTCTCAAAAATAAAACAACGATTGGGCGGGCGTATCAAATTCATAGTATCAGGGGGTGCAGCTTTGCCGGTGCATGTGGCCGAGTTTTTTGCAGCCATCGGTATTAAAATATTGGAAGGTTTTGGCCTTACCGAAACATCGCCGTTTATAAGCGTGAACGAATACGAAAGACAGATTATAGGCACCGTGGGCAGGGTAGGCCCGGGGCAAGAAGTAGCAATACAAAACCCAGATACAAACGAAATTTATACCATACAAACATACAATAGTTTCCGCCCCGAGTATGAAAGTGCCGAGGGAGAAATACTAATGCGTGGCCCCAACTTAATGCAGGGCTACTGGAACCAACCCGACGAAACGGCCAAGGTGATAGACAAGGATGGGTGGTTTCACACCGGCGATATAGGCAAGTTTTATAGGGGCAACCTTAAAATTACCGACCGCATAAAAAACATTATTGTAAATGCTTATGGCAAAAACATATTCCCCACCCAGGTAGAGAATGCCTACTTGCAAAGCCGCCGTATTGAGCAGATATTTATTATTGGCGATAAACGCGATTACCTCACCGCTATTATTATACCCAGCAAAGACGAACTGAAAGAAGCCTTTGGCGAAGAGACGTATAATTATACGTCGCTACACGCTGATGATAAATGGATAACCGAGCCAGAGATTATACAATGGATAAAAGCCGAGGTAAACAAATACGCCACAGGCCTTGCCAAGTTTGAGCGGATAAAAGCCTTTATTTTAAAACGCAACCCCTTTAGTATTGAAGATGGCGAGATGACGCCCAAGATGAGTGTGAAACGCAAAGTGGTGGAGAAAAAATATGCCACCGAGATTGATGCCATGTATAGCGAGGTGGTGGATGAGGAGAATACCTGTAGAGACGTATAATTATACGTCTCTACAGGTATTCTGCTATTTCCCTTCACCACATGCAGAGCCCACCGACCCCACCCAAAAATAAATTTGCAGTTACAAAAACCTCCCCTATATTGCAACCCTATTTATGCACACTAAACCACTAACAGGCACCCCAAATATATACTCCCACAGGGGCTGCTGTGAAATGTTAAATTTCTTCCATACCATCCTTTTACGTCACATAACATTCATCTTTCGTCACGTCAGAGGCATGTTTCAGCCCCAGACCATCCTTTTACGTGCATACTACTTTCGCTGGGCAAGCTATGCCACCGATGGGGCAATAAACTGGAGCGTGGCCAAGAAGTATGTGGTGCAGTAAAAATATTAAATAAAACTAATAAATAAAATCATGAAAAAACTATTAATCACCACATTTATTCTTATCTCTTCGATCACACTTTCTTTCTCGCAAGATGTGATAACCAAAAAAAATGGAGAGGAAATTAAAGCAAAGATTACCGAAGTATCTACTACCGAAATCAGATATAAACTATTTGATAATCAAAGCGGGCCAACAATTGTCTTGTTAAAATCAGAAGTATTTATGATAAAATACGAGATTGGCAGGAAGGAGATATTTAATGAAGAACCCAAGGCTATTGCTCCTGCTGTAGCTACTCCTGCTGCCAATAACAACCTGTTGTACGATGCGGGGCAGCAATTGGTTAAGTTTAAAAATCATTATTATACAGGCATAGGGCTAATGGCGGGCGGTACCGTTGTGCAAATAGTGGGTACTTATACCGCTTATAATTCTAGAAATAGTAACGGCTACGGCACTATTCTCTTGGCTGGGGCATTACAACTAGGGGGTCTTATTTTCATACTAGAAAGTTTTTCTCATGCTGGTAAGGCAGGGCAAATAATGATGGGCGGCAACCAGTATGGATTTGGATTTAACAAATCGGGAATTGGGTTTAGCTATAGTTTTGGTAGCAGTAGTAAACATGCAAAAAATTATAACTAAATTTACCCTTGCCAGCGGGCAGGCCTACTACTTCCGGGCGGCCAGCTATGCCACCGATGGGGCAATAAACTGGAGCGTGGCCAAGAAGTATGTGGTGCAGTAAAAATATTTAACGGGGAAGCCGAAAACCGTCCCGATAGCTATCGGGAAGAGTAGGCAAAATATAAACAAATAACAACATGGAAAATAACAACAAAACAAAAATTATTATTGTAGCAGCCATATTATTGGCAGCCTTTTTTATGCCTTGGATTAGTTTTTTTGCAAGTATGAGTGCATGGGATATGGTTTTCGGGACCCTAGGTCAGGCGGTCGATTCACCTGCCCGTTTTTTATTATTGCTAATTCCAATAGCAGGTATATTAATAATATACTCAGAAGCATTCAACAAAGGCAGGTACCAAATTCCAAAGTCAGTTTTATACTTTATACCCATTTTAACTCTTATAATAATGGCAATCCTTGTTTACTCAAAAATGGGAGGTGGCGGAAGCGGGATGGGGGACTCAAACCCAGAACAAATCCTTAAAGTTTTTGGTATTGGTTTTTGGTTAACCCTGATAGGGTCTATTGTGCTGCCATTCTTACGCAATAAAAACACCACACCAGTGCCCTCTTCAACTAATTAATTAATAAATAACTAACAAAATGAAAACCATTCAACATACTCTTATAGCTCTCGCATTAATTGTAAGCATGCGGGCAACCGGCCAGACTGATGCCAAAGCCACTTTGGCGGTGATGGACCAGGAATTGATAACGATGCAAACCTCTTTGTCGCAAATTGACGGAAATATCAAAAAGGACAAACACAAGGAAATGGAAAAGGAAATCCACTCCTTCAACGATGCACTAGTCCGCTTTGAAACAAAATCATTAACTTTATCGCAAGAGTATTCATTTGGCGAGCAGATCAAATCCGTAAAATCAAGTAGCGAAGCCTTCGAGAAGATTGTGCACAAAAGCAGTTTGTTTGATAAAGACAAAGAACTGAACAAACAGTTTGTAATGTTAAAATCAAATGTAAACAATTTAAAATCGTACTTCAATGATGTAAAATCACTGATCGAATCGAACATGGAAGTGTCGCACCAGAAAGACCATGACCAAATAAATAATGAATATAAAGCCATACTGGATACTGCTTTATCTAAAATTCTGCCGCTAAATACAAACATCAAAACCCAGCTCAGTAAAATAACGGTGGCACTGAAAAAAAATGATTATGGAGATGTGGCCCACCATGCGGGAGAGGTGATTAAACTTTGCGATAAAATGCTACCATACCTCTCATACCTGAATGAAAAGGAAAAAAATGCATTAACAATCAGTATCAACAGCACAAAAAAAGAAGCAACCAGCTTGCAAACCAACGCAAAAAAAGGAGCTGCAAATCACGAGGATGTTCACCATCATTTCGGAAAACTGGAACTAGAGGCGAATTCTTTAAACGCACAACTTGCATTGCTGAAATAAATATCATCTAGTATTCTTCAACTTAATAAACAATTAAATAAAATGCCATATAAAATAAACACATTCTTGAATCCTTCTGAAGAGTTAAGACAAAATTGGTCATTGGTTCCTCAAGTAAGGACATTAACTTTAGCAGGACATAAAACAAAGTCCCTATATGCGGCTTTGTCCCCTTCTATTCCCATATTTTATGTTCTAATGTTTTTAGCAATTAGTTTCGACATTTATTTGGGATTTTCAATACTAGCTAAACAAGGAGTGAATATAGGATTAATAATAGGATCTGTAATAGCAGATTTCTTTTTAGCAATTGCACCATTTCTTTTTGAGAGTAATTTTTCCGGAAAATATAATCATATAAAACTCGAAAATCAAATATTTCAAAAAAAACTTGAATGTATGACAATGAGAAATAACGAAACAGAAGAAGAATTTGACGGCAGAAGAAGTCATACTATTGAGCCAGATTTAAAGGAGTATGAATCAAATAAATCTAAAGGTAATGTACTTAGGATAGTATTAATCTTTTTAATATTTGCAATTGCAGGCTGGAAAATTTATACCTTTTACAAAGTGTTGCCCCCTGGCATCAGTATATTTAGTGTGATAAACGGAAAAATCGTAATTATTTTTTCCTTACTCTGTGCCATATTTCATATTATAGGTTCTGAAAAAGCTTTTGCCCATTTTATGTTTTGGCGAAGAAAACGTTCTGAAGTAAAGAGACATCGTGAAACGCACGATGGTAAAAGACCAAAGCCAAAACCATCTCCTATTAATTATGTAGGAAAATATGAAAATGCAGAAGCTGGCAATACAAGCGTTATTAATAAAGATGGCAAAGTTTATTTGGAGTATATTTATATAATTAAGGATGATGAAATCTATTCGTTAATAAACGACCAAACAGATGATGATGCAAAAAGAGGAATAGCTATTCAATGTAAACAAATTCAATTTGTATAATAAATAATATATGAAAAAAATAATCACTATTTTAGGTATTGCAATATTTGCAGTATCATGCAGCAACGAAAGAAAAGAGGTAAGTATAACTTTTGTTTTTGATAAACCGATTACCTCAACCACTAAATATCCGCCATATTTTCAAGAGATAGCTATGCCATTTACATCAAGTACAGGGTTAGATTATTTACTCAAACCGATAAATATTTCTCGGCTTGATATTTCTAACAAAGTAGTTGAAACTAACGCTTGGTATTTTAAAGATATGGGCGATAATACTGTAGAATTCAGTAAAGGGTGGTTGTCTCAATATTTTAAAGATAGTTTAATAAACAACTATTTAACACAAGTTTCAACAAAGGAGGCATCAATAGATAATTGGTTTGCTGATAACAAGGATACTATACTTATTTATTCCGATGATGCAGTATGCAAAGAATTTAAAGGAAGGAAGGTATATAGCGATGCTAAAGAACTAAATGCAAAAATCCAAGAAATAACTTTATTAAACACAACAACAAGTGTGGTAGTATTAATAAATCCAACTATAACCCAAGCCGCTCCTATATTAGATGTAGCTGCTCAAATTAAGCAAATAAACGATTCTATCTCGGCTCTTAATTCTCCTGGTAAGCAAAAAGAAAAGGCGAAAGAAACAATTAAAACCTATACTTCTCAAGTTGAAGGAGACCCTTTGGCAATGTATCAATTAATGAAAACCGTTATATACTCTGGTGATCATCACGAAGCCTTTGAAATGCTTGAAGATGCAACAAGGTTGGCAATTAAACAGGGCTTAGCTGTGCAACTTTATAGGTTAATAGCCATTGATTTGCAAAATGATTTAAACAAAGACATTTCTCAAAGAACTACTTGGCGTTTATCAACCCCTGACCATAAACACCATTGGGATCCATTGATTAATGCATTGACTAAAAATGATGCCTCATTGCTCCATAAAGATTAGCAACTCCCAACCCACGCCGTTCTGGTAGCTATCGGATTGCGATCACAGTAATAAACAAGCAGCGTGCCCCCCAAAAAGGCCCGCTGCTTTTTTGTTAACACTCCACTAACCCGTAGATAATTTGATTAGGGTTTGTAAAAAGGAATTTGCTTAACTTTGCAAATTAATTAAACTAGATGCTGGAACTTTTTATATTGGGTGTTTTTGCTTACCTCATTGGGTCTATACCTACTGCGGTGTGGGTGGGCAAGGGCTTCTACGAAATTGATATTCGCGACTATGGCAGTGGCAATGCCGGGGCTACCAATACCTTTAGGGTACTGGGCACTGGGCCTGGCATAGCGGTTTTGCTTATGGATATGGTAAAGGGGTGTGCGGCCGCAGGTCTTGTTTATCTACAGCATGAAATTACCTGGGTCGATCAGTTTCATTGGGTCAACCTCAAGCTTATATATGGTGGGTTGGCAGTGCTGGGGCATTTGTATCCCATCTTTGCCGATTTCCGTGGAGGTAAAGGAATTGCTACTTTATTTGGGGTAATAGTAGCTATACACTATTTGCCTGCTTTGGCTTGTGCAGCGGTGTTTCTTACCATTCTGCTCGCCACACGTTATGTATCACTCAGCAGTATTACAGCCGCAATTGCTTTTCCTATTTTAACAGTGGTGGTGTTCCAAAAAGACAACCCCTACTTTATCGCATTTGGTGTGTGTGCCGCTGTGCTGGTGTTGTTCACCCATCAAAAAAACATTAAACGCTTATTGCTCGGCAGCGAGGGCAAAGCCAATATTTACCGCAAAAGAAAAAACCGCAATGCAATACGATAACCTCGAACAATACGATATACTCACCCTAACCGACCTTGGTTGGAATGTGATAGTACACAACGATGATGTAAATACTTTTCAATGGGTAATTGAATGCTTGGTTGATGTATGCCAGCACAACCCCATACAGGCCGAGCAATGTGCCTGGATTATCCACCACAAAGGCAAAACATCGGTAAAATGCGGCGACCTTGAAAAAATGCAGAGCATAGCAACAGCCCTGTGCGATAGCGGCCTATCGGCTACAGTTGAGCAAGCTGTAGAAGCTTAAATTATTGATTTAACTAAAAGGAACAAACTGCCTCATGAATCCCCTCAAATACCTCTTTAGCCCTAAGGTATATAAATTCCTCATCCACAAGCTTCGCAACGGTTTCGACCAATACATATTGGTGCAACAACTTGTTGCAAAAAGCCCCGGCTGCAGAATAGACAGCGATATAAAACTGGTGGGGGTGCAAAATATGAACCTGGGAATAGGCTGCAAAATAGACAAACACACTTATTTGAATGCAGGCGGCAAAGAACAGTATGGGCAAAATGGCTCCATTGTAATTGAAGATGAAACCATTGTAGGGCATGGGTCTATGTTATATGCAGGAGGTGGTAAAATATCATTAGGTAAGCGTACTCGAGTTGGTATTGGTTGTATGATAACAGCCATGCACGAAGACCCGTTTATAAACCCAGATGTGGCAACATCTAAGCACAGCCACGTATTTGAAGCCGTAACAATTGGCCAATGTTGTTTAATTGCAGGCGGAGCGATAATATTGGGAGGTACAGAGCTTGGAGATTTTTGTATAGTAGGAGCAGGTGCGGTGGTAAAGGGCAAATACCCAAGCCATACCACGCTTATAGGCAATCCCGCCCGTGCGGTTCCCCGGTTGGGTTTCGATAAAAAAGAATAATTTGATATCTCATCCAGCATTCTCAAACCATCCAATACAATTAAGTTTGCAACCAAATATGCAGAGCAATGTGGGAGATATAGTTTTAAGAGCAGTATCACAAATTTTCAGTGAATACAAAATGCCCACCGCAGAAATGAATGCTGATACCTTAATATATGGTGAGCGTGGTGGCATTAATTCATTAGCCTTGGTAAGGCTTATCGTAGATTTGGAAGAAATGGTAGAAACCGAGTTGGGGGTATCCATTACCATTGCCGATGAAAAAGTGCTGAGCATGAAAAATTCACCCTTTGCAACTGTGGGCAGCTTAACAGAATTTGTAGCAACTTTAGTTCGCCCCAATTAACCCTAAGTTTTTTCGGAGGGTCATCCCTATTTTTGCAACCCTAATGCACAACGACCAAACTCTTTTTAGCCAACACAAAAAACAACTAGCCCTGCTAATAGACCCTGACAAGGCTGCAGATAAACAATTGGATGTATTGGCCCTGCATGCAAACCAAAGCCAGGTTGATGTAATACTTGTGGGTGGGAGTCTTTTGGTAAATGGCAATTTAGAAAAATGTATTTCCTGTCTTAAAACCCGAACAGATATACCCGTGGTTATTTTCCCAGGCAATAGTATTCAGGTAAGCCCAAAGGCTGATGCCATTCTGTTCCTTTCTCTTATTTCAGGCCGCAATGCTGAGTTTTTAATAGGCCATCATGTAGTAGCAGCTCCTGCTATCAAGCACTCAGGAATTTATTGTATCCCTACAGGTTATATGCTAGTGGGGGCAGGTGGTACTTCGGTGCAATACATGAGCAATACACACCCTATTCCTGCAAACAAGCCCGATATAGCTATTGCTACCGCATTGGCAGGCGAAATGCTGGGAATGAAATTAATATTTATGGACGCAGGAAGTGGGGCACTAAATCCCATTTCAGCACAAATGATTGAAAGTGTGAAATCGGCAATAGATATACCTTTAATAATTGGTGGGGGAATTAGAAATGCGAATCAAGCCCAAATAGCTTTTGAAGCTGGGGCAGATTGCATAGTGGTAGGCACAGTGGCAGAGTCTAATCCAGAAATATTGGTTGAAATTTCTGAAATAAAACAACTCATCAACCGCAGTCTCATTAAAAATTAGAGGTGTTCCACTTCTATCAGTCGTGAATTTTCGCATTTAAAAATTCTACCGTTAAATTTCTGCACAATACGGTAATCGTGAGTGGCAAGCAATACCGCTGTTCCTTCATCACTAATGTCGTGCAGCAGTTTCATAATCTCGTCGGCCATTTCTGGGTCAAGGTTGGCAGTGGGCTCATCGGCCAAAATCAATTCGGGCTTGTTAAGCAAAGCTCGGGCTATTACCACCCTTTGTTGTTCTCCGCCTGACAATTCATGCGGCATTTTGTAGTATTTTGTGCCAAGCCCCACTAAGTCCAGTACTTCGCGTGTCCTGTTTTTAATCAGTTGTTTATCGGTCCACCCCGTTGCTTGCAATACGAATTCAAGGTTGTCGTATATGGTACGGTCAGTTAATAGTTGGAAATCTTGGAACACAATGCCCAGTTTTCTTCTCAGAAAAGGAATTTCTGAATCTTTCAAATTATCCATATCAAAGCCAGCTACAGAAACTTTACCACTAGAAACAGGCAATGCGGCATAAAGTGTTTTAAGCAAACTGCTTTTGCCGCTACCCGTTTTACCTACCAAATAATTGAAAGTCCCCGGCATTATTTCTAGGTTCACTTGGTCTAAAACCAAGTTTTTAGCCTGAAAAATTGAGACATCTGACAAAGAAACGACCATAATTCGCTGTAAATAAATTTTAAGTGTGCAAATTTATGGACTCTACTTTTCCAAAGGGCAACTGGTGGGCAAATTCAATGATTTTGTCAGTAAAATTCTGAAGCCCGCATTTATCTAGAGCTCTCTCTGGCCGGTCAATTCTAAAATATGCGATAAGGGTAAAACTCTTGTCCCTTAGTTGAATATAGTCGGGTATCTTGCCTTTCCCTTTTACTTTTAACAGGTAATACATGGATAAAAAAATAAATATTAAAAAAAAGTTTTTATGATACGGAAATCTACTCTACTTTTGCCGAAATTGTTTTAAACACAACCAAACTGCCAACAAATATACCAATTATGAAGTTTTTCAACAACAAAATTCTACTCGGAACTTTAGCCGCTTCTATGTTAATCACTGCGTGTGACCCACTTAAGAAGATGAGTAAAAAAATTAAATGCGAGAATTTTAAAGCCGCTCCCGAAATAATGGAAGTAAGAGGAGACAGCTTTGAAGTAGGTTTTACCTGCAAGATGCCTCCAGGTTCTGTTTACAAAAAAGGGGTCATTAAATTTGAGCCTGTTTTGTATTACGGTAACAATGAAGAGAAAGTACTACAAACTTATGTTGTTCGTGGGCCTAAGGCTAAAGAAAATGCTGACATGGTGATGGATGAAAAAGGAGGTAGCTTTACCTACAAGACCAAGGTTTTGTATGAACCAGTTATGAGAAATTGTACTCTGGTGGTAATACCCAACTTGAAAATTAAAAACTATGAGGATGTATTGGACAAATGTTTAGAATTGCCCAAATGCACACTTACTTGGGGTATCGTAGCTACTGCTGACAGTTTCAACACTGCAGAGGAAGTTTCTATTCCTTCTGCCGTTAACCGTGGTCAAGAAATGCAAAGAAAAGCTACTATTTACTACATAGTGGACACTTGGGATTTCAAACCAAAATTTATTTTGGCCAAACCTAAAATCAGTAACCCTAGCGAACTTAAACAACTCGTATCTTACCTTGCCGATAAAACCTCGTTTGCTTTAACAGGCCTTACACTTAACTCGTCAGCCTCGCCTGACGGTACTTATAAGCGTAACAGCTTATTGGCCCGCAATCGTGATATCACCATTTATAATTTTGTTAAGAAAGAATTGAAACGCCTTGGCTATGCTGAAGTGAGCGATTCTTTGTTCTCAAATCGTACCAAAACCACAGAGGAAATGGATGGTTTGAAAGAAGCTATTGAAGCTTCTATACTAACCGACAAACAATTCTTCTTGGACATCATCAATTCATCTGATATGCCTGATGTAAAAGAACGTAAAATGCGTGAAGAATTTGATAACGGTAAAACTGCCAAATACAACAACAAAAATAAAAAACATTGGACATCTTATCGTTTCATACTAGATAACATCATGCCCCGTCTTCGCCGTTCAGAAGTTACAGTTATTGGTGAAAAAGGTGTTCGTTCGTGGGCCGAAATAAAAGACAGGGCTGAGAATCAAAATTTTGACAGCTTAAATTCAAGTGAAGTGCTACGCTATGGCTACCAAATAGAAGACATGAAGCAGAAAGAGAAAGCCTATCGCTTCTATATCAATAAATGGCCAGATGACTGGACAGGTTATAATAACTTAGGTGCTATCTTAATTACACAAAGAAAATATGCTGATGCCAAACAGCAATTGGATAAAGCCCTTTCACTGAGCAAAGAACATGGAGAAGTTTACAACAATTTGGGTATTTGTAACCGTAACATGAGACAATACGACAAAGCTGAGGAGAATTACAGACAAGCCAAAGCACGTGGTATTAATGTGGGACAAAATATGGGGATTTTGAGTATGGTTAGAGGTAACTATACCGATGCTATCACTAATTTTAAATCTGCTAATAAAACTTGTCAATACAACATGGCTCTTTCATACACGATGAATGGGGAATATGACAATGCCCAAAAATCAATAGACTGCATGGAACCAAGTTCTAAAACAGCACCTACCTATTATTTGAAAGCTGTAATTGCTGCCCGTGCAAAGAAATTGGATGAACTAACTACCAATCTTTCCAAAGCCATTTCCATGGACCCTAAAATGAGAACCAAGGCCTCTGACGATAAAGAGTTTGAATCGTACAGAACAAAACCTGAGTTTCAGAAACTAATGAATAAGTAATTATTATAATTACACCACAATATAAAAAAGCCGTCTTATTTAAGGACGGCTTTTTTTTTATGTATGCCAGTCAATCTCAGTTAAACTATTTTTAATCAAGTAATCGTTGGCTTGGCTAAAATGTTTGCATCCCATAAAGCCATTGTATGCCGAGAATGGCGACGGGTGTGCGGCTTTCAATATTAAATGTCTTCCTTTGTCTATCATCTGTTCTTTGCTTTGAGCAAATTTGCCCCAAAGCATAAATACCACATTCTGCTTTTGTGTTGAAATTGTTTGGATTACCTTATCCGTGAAATTTTGCCACCCAATTTGAGAATGAGAAGCAGGTTCGTTTGCCCTAACGGTGAGTATGGAATTGAGAAGGAAAACCCCTTGCCTCGACCAACAACTCAAATCCCCGTTATTCCTATTAAGCGTAGTGCCCAAATCGGTTTCTATTTCTTTAAAGATATTGACCAATGATGGCGGCGGCGTAATTCCAGTGCTTACTGAAAAACAAAGCCCATTTGCCTGCCCAGTTCCATGATAGGGGTCTTGCCCAATGATAACCACTTTAATGCTGTTAATGGGTGTATTTTGAAAGGCAGCAAATATTTGCTGCCCGGGAGGATATATAGTTTTTGCCTGTTGTTTTTCGGCCAACAATGTTTTTTTTATTTGCTGGAAATAGGGTTTTTTAAACTCCCCGATCAGCAGTCTTTTCCAACTTTCTTCTAGCCGTATCTCACCCATTTTATACAAGTTCCATAACGGTGCGAAAAGCAACGTATTTGCCTCCAAACATCCTTTCAGTATCGTGCCTCAAAGCTGGGCCGTATTCGTTATTATATAGTTCTAGTGCGGGCAAATCTGTGCAATAATATTGGATTATATAGGTAATCCCATCACTTTCATCTACAAAAAGGCGATACATTTTATGATCGAGAAAACAGCCTGTGCCCATTACTGCGGGCAGGTGTACCTCTTTCATCCAGTCCACCCACTCGTCCTGTATTTCGGTATCTATTTTTATTGAAACGTTGTATAGTATCATGCGGCAAAATTATATGAATAGGCTATAAGGATTTTGTGAAAGTTATTATTTAGTTGTGGGTAGTTGCTTGGCAAAAAGGTAGTCGTACATTATTATTGGGCAATTGTGGGGCAGGCTTGATTGGGGGCTGAAAGTTTCTGTTCTATTTTGGGATATGGCCGCTCAAATATGCGTTATGGTTGCCCATATACAAGAGATGGACTTTCAGAAGGTAACAGGGGTAACAGCTATATTCTTGTCACCCCGTTCCGATAGCTATCAGAATCATCGAAGGGTAGACAAACTGGAGAACACTGCTATAATAATTACTCCAATATCTCCCTCCGAACCCCGTCTTCGATAAACTCAGAATCGCCATAAATAGGGTCTGCTCATAAACTCACAACACATCTTGGTTGAATAAAAATATAAACAATACAGCTTATCCATTGATGGATTTTATAGGTGCATAGCTGTGCCA
>JAYVCI010000203.1:0-16272 GCA_043750035.1 Chitinophagaceae bacterium | reverse complement strand
TCATCGGCATGCTCTCTGGGCACAAGGTTGTGGCTGAACTTTAGCAGTGTGCCTTGTGGGTGTGGTTCAAATTCGTATTTTACCTCGCTATAATAATCTTCGGGCCAATATTCTTCGGCAGCTTGCCAAGTTTGGTGTATGCACTTGCCCGGGACAAGGTTTAAATTTTTGCCTGTGATATATCCATCATATATGGAAAAATCCTCGTCCATGGAGTCGGTGTTCTCGGCATGGCCTCCTGTAAATTCAGAATGCTCTTCGGGGTTTACCAAAGCATTGTAAACTCTTAGGGGTGTGGCATTGTGGATGATAACTTCTTGGGTAAATGATTTGGTATTCATTGTGGTTGAAAATTACGAATTTAGAATTACGAATTAGGAATTGAAAAATATTACCGCCATTCGATGACCCCGATAGCTATCGGGACAGGGTGACAATATTTTATAGGGCAATAATAAACTATTATTTTAGAATTGCAAATAGAAGAATATATATTTTGAATTAAAGCGTCATTATTATTGGGCTTCCGGCGAAGAAACCCCGTTCGCTCTTAGCAATTTCAAGGAGTGTGTGCTCGGCGAGATTAAGTTCCCGAGCACACGCTAAATGAGATTCTTCACCCATCTGACGCAATGCCAGACGCATTGGGTTCAGAATGACGCTTTAATTCTAAGAGCCATCCCTTATTTTTGCGGCGTTCTGATAACTATCAGAATTTAAAACTTTTAAAATACTATTATAATTATGTTACAAATAAAATTTGGTACCGATGGATGGCGTGCAATAATTGCCGAAGAATTTACTGTTGAAAATGTGAGACGTGTGGCTCTGGGTACCGCTCTCCGCTTGAATAAAGACAAAGCAAACTCCACAGTAGTAATTGGCCACGACTGCCGATTTGGTGGTGAGCTGTTTGCTGAGAATGTTGCCCGTGTGTTTGCCGCCAATGGCATCAAAGTATTGCTCCACAAAGGCATTGCATCTACGCCCATGGTATCGTTGGGAATCGTAAAACTAAATGCCGACCAGGGAATTGTTATTACTGCCAGCCATAACCCACCAGCCTATAATGGATATAAACTGAAAGGTGCTTATGGTGGTCCTTCTACGCCAGATTTTGTTTCTGAAGTGGAGGAATTAATTCCCAATAGTCCTGTGAATGACTTGCCAGAAATGGAGCATTTCATCCAAAACAATATGATAACTTATGTTGATTTGGAGGATATGTATATCAAGCATGTGGAAGCCAATTTCGATATAAAAGCTATTAAAGACAGCGGGCTCAATTTTGCCTACGACGCCATGTATGGTGCCGGACAAAATGTGATGCGTCGCCTCTTTCCTGAAGCTACTTTATTGCATTGTGATGACAACCCCGGTTTTGATGGGCAAGCACCCGAACCCATTCATAAAAACCTACAGGAATTCTCCGAAGTTATCCGCATAGCCGAAGACATAGCCTGCGGACTAGCCACAGACGGCGATGCCGACCGCATAGGATTATATGATGCCAAAGGACGTTTTGTAGATTCGCATCATATTATATTATTGTTGATTGAATATTTAACCAAAACAAAAGGCTTTACCGGTGAAGTAATAAAAAGTTTTAGTGTATGCAGTAAAGTAGATAAACTTTGCGAACTATATAATATTAAATCAACCACCACAAAAATTGGTTTTAAATATATATGCGAACTCATGCTCACTGGCGATGCACTGGTAGGAGCAGAAGAAAGCGGCGGCATAGCCATTAAAGGACATATACCCGAACGTGATGGTATATGGATTGGTTTAACTATATGGGAAATGATGGCCAAGAGTGGAAAATCATTAGAAGAATTGATTGAAGAAATATATAGTTTGGTGGGAAGTTTTGCGGTAGAACGTTATGATGAACATGTAGAGAACACCACCAAAAATCAAATAATAGAAAACTGTAAACAAAGATTATATAAAAACTTTGGTCCCTATACCGTAACAAGTGTGGAAGACACCGATGGTTTTAAATTCCACCTACATGATGGAACTTGGGTAATGATGCGTGCAAGCGGTACTGAGCCTGTGCTGCGTATCTATTGCCAGGCTGAGAATAGTGAGGCGAGTTTTAAGATTTTGGATGCGGCGAAGGTTGAGTTGGGGATATAGGGATTGTCTATGTTGACTTTTGTTGCTATAGCGTTAATATTTGTTTCAAGCTTATTGCTTTATATGTATAGCAAGAAAGTATATTTTGCAATATCGCGTCTTTTATTAATCTATAGGCTTGATAGAAACATTGACTATCTTTTTACGTTTATCGATGATTTAGATTTTAAATACGGTAGTTTTAAAGTTAAGGATAGCCCCTATTTATTTAATGACTTATCCCTTTTGGATGATAAAAAAAAATTAGATAAATATACAATCAAAAAGACATATCGGATTGATAGTAACAGACATTTATGTGTTACAAAATGCGTAAATGAAGAAACAGGGGTCACTCTAAAAGGCCGTACCTATGATAGGAAAAGAACATATCAAATTGTTTTTTTGATTGTAAAAAATCCGACAAATTTAGAGTATGAGTTTTATTCAGATGTGTATTATACATTATTGGATAAAAATATAAAGAATACTTTTAGTATAGAGCTAGAGAAATATTTCGTATCTAAAAAATAATCAGCGATATATTTTTATTTCTATCCACACCAATTAAAAGATTACACGGATAAAACTTCTTTCAATTTTCGTGCGTCGGTAGATTTGACAACTCCGCGTACGCCATTGCTAGGCTGAGTTGTCAAATCTGTGCGTGGGACAACGATGATTTGGTTCGACAATTATGGGACAAATCAATATTTCGTACCTACGGCACTTTCGCTTGTGGGGCATTTTTTTTTCTACCGATATTTCGTCACTACGTGACTTTTGGAACTATATAGTTTCCGAAATTTCTTTTAACATTATGAAAACTATATTGTCCCGGGATGAGGTCTAATATATATACCACCAAAAGTCCCAGCGGGACGAAATATTGGTAGCATTATAATGTGTATCAATAATGAAAGTGCCGTAGGTACGAAATATTAAAATCCGCGAAATAATGAACGGAAAGATAAATGGGCACCAATAATGTATAATCAACAACTCTGCACAGGGATATTGTGCTAGGCCATGTGCGGCTGCATGAGGGATAGAAGCCGGCACGCAGTAAGGCGTATAGCCCGACGCCGTTTCGGCGGCATGCCATAATAATAAAAGACAAAAGTATAAAGTATATACACACACGATTTACCATCGGCGTGCCCATCGGTGCTGTAATTATATATTTCAATTTTCGTGCGTGGGTAGATTTGACAACTTTGCCCGCGTCGCTGATAGCAAAGTTGTCAAATCTGTGCATGGGCCATACGCTGCTAATCTAAAATGCTTTCAATTGGTTTCGCAAACCATCTTTCAATGATTTTTTAAATATTTCTCGAGCCATAGCCGGTTCTTGTATTTTCATTTCACTGAAATTGGTTTCATCAAAATTGGTAAAATCTTTGTCCTTATCATTGTCTAGAATAGTTTTGATTAGAATTGTATTTGTTTGTTTGTAATAAGTATAATCAACAAATTGCTCATTGGCATGAGTTATCTGCTTAAGACCTTTACCATACAAATCAGAAATAAAAAGCATTACAGGGTCTTTGGAATTGAATATGGAATCATTATTATAATCATTTTTTACTACGCGATAAAAAATTAATGGTTTGGGGAATTCTTTGTGCATTGCAAATGATAATATATGTAAAGTGTCATTTACCAAAGGATAAGTTTCACCTGTTTTCAAATCATAAAATAATATATTCCTAATATCAAATTTGTCTTCGTCAGAATTTTTGAATTCGACTTCAGCAGTGCGGTCATACATTACACTTGAAGCATTCGATACAAAATTCAAAGTTGATTTATCAGAAATAGATTTAGCCACCTTCTCCCGCTCTTCTGATTCATATACCACTGGTTTGTAGTTAGAGCCCACAGGAAAAATAAGCGTGCTTGCTATTCCATAATCAAAAGGGTTTCCGATAATGAGGGAGTTGTTCTTTTTGAGAACGGGTTTATCTACTTTTTCAGTACAAGAAGATAATGAGATAGCAATAATGGCTATCATGAGAGTGTATTTTACTTTCATGTTTTAAGGGGTTAAAGAATATGGATGATGGACAAATATTGTCTGAAGCGTTTCAGGAAATATTTTGTTACGTCATATGATACATGTAAATATTTGGCACATTACAATTATCGCAGATTTAATATATCGTCCTTACTTTTTTGAAATTCTATCTTCGATATGAATTTTTTTAGATAAACCTAGCAAAGTCTCATTGTTAAATCTTAGTAACGTTTCTCCTATTCCTTTTCTGTGACTATAATGATCATAAATGTTTTTGGCTGGCCCATTATATATTTCTTCATAGCTTCCATCTTTATTGATTTTTATTCCAATAAAATGCCCTTGAGTAGTTTTAAATGTTAGAGCATCTTGCATCGTTGCTTTAATCTGTATTTTCCTTCCTTTACTATCCTCTCCATCAAACATTTTTTTTGAAATAGTATCAAGCGTTATGTCATAATGCATTTCAACAATAATTTCCCCTATATCACCTACAAGTCTCCCATCTAATGTAAATTTTCTTTTATTGACAAAAAATGTTGAAAGAGATTTTTGAATATCTAAAAGCTCTTTGATTTTTGTTTTTAACAACTTGTATTCTTGCAATTCGTTTTCCATAATTATTAATTTAATTCTATCTCTTCTGAAAGAGCCTCATCCATAAGTTCAGAGTATTGAGTTGATTTCACCCGACCAATTTTATATGCGTAGAACTCAATCGTTATGTATTTATCATACTCCCCATTATCGGTTACAAATTCTACTAGACATGTAACTTTTATCGCTTTATGATATTTACCTTTATACTTATATACAGATTTTTCTGAAATGAAAGAATGTTTTTGCTTCTCATAGATATTCTCCCATCTTTTTTTATTATTATAAGAAGGTAATTTAAATAATATATTATTATCTTCATAAAGATTGTATCCATTAAATAAATTATCACTTTCTTCTTTAATACTTGTAAGTAAACTGTCATTTATAGTACAAGTATTTTTTACAGTTGAGTGTACTCGATTTCGAAATATGTTTTTCCTTTCAATAATTATATGTTTTCCTTCATAATACCATCTTCCAATCGTGGTCAACTCCTTACTAGCTCTATCTGCGTTTGCATTTTTTGTAATTTTACTATACCATCTGTAATTCCTAATATGGTCGTCATTAAATAAATAATCACTAAGCTTTTCAGAATAATAAATAATTTTCCATTTGTCTTTTTGTTGAATTAAACTTATTTTCATTATAATGGAAATAGAATCTTTATAAGTTGAATCATAAAATTTGTTTAACATCTCAAAAGTAGATATATTTTTCAGAGTATCCTTTTCATGGCTTTCTTTTATTATTGAAAAAGTAGAACCTATATATACATTTTTATTTTGGACTTCAAAGCTTCTATCTGACACATTCGATTTGCAGGAATCATCTAATAGTATGTAGGCATCATTAATCTTATTTGATTTTAAATCATTTAAATATTCAAGCAATATTTCTTTATCAGATATTTGATTCTCAGAATTAGTTTTAGTTGAATTTTTACATGAGAATGTTAAAAAAGCCATTGTTATATGTGCTATAATCAAAGTAAGTGCATTTCTGTTTATCATATTTACTTAATTTTTTATAATTATCATTTCTCTATATACTTTTGTCTATCATCTTTTGTCCCTATACTTGATACCTGATACTAGCTACTTTATACCTTTCCTCTATGGTCTTTTGTCTTATCATCCTTTGTCTTCCCCTAGAAGCTCCTATTCACCCCAACCAACCACCTAAACTTAAAATAGCTTGGATCATCAAACGGAGGTGTGTTGAGGAACAGTGGCATATCAAATCTTATTGTTAGTGGTTGTATATCATTATAGCGTCCCCATTTTTTGATGGTGGCACAGATGCCTAGGCCAGCATCGATGCGGGGGTAGAATGTGTTAATCACTAATTTATTATAAGTGCTTTGGTTCATCAGGCCAGCATCGGCAAAAAGGTAGGTGTCGAAATGGAGCCAGTTGCGGAATGCTTTGGGTTTGATATTTATATATTCATCAAAATCTAATTCTGCACTTATAGATGTTCCTATATTGGTTTGATAGGTTGGAACTATAATAGTTTGTCCGTTAAGGGTACGTTGTTCGGGCATTAAATATCCATTGAAGCCGCGAAGGTTAAGTCCGCCGCCATGTTGGAAATGACCGGTAACAGTACCATAATCCCCCCAACCATTGGGGAGCAATCCATAAGAACGAACAAATTTATTATCATACATTTCTTCTGGCGAAGCACCCGCAGCATACAATGACAATATTGGATTTTGTGTGGCACCGTAACGTGCTATAAAACGTGAACGCAACTCAAATTTATGCATACGGTTATTATTAATCACTTTGGCTTCTATATAACTATTTTGCCCTGGCGACATCAAAAAATTACTTCGTGCAGTAAGGGAGTATTGAAGATTTCCTTTACCCCAATTATAGCTATATCCTCCTGCATAGTTAGCCGCAAGTGTGCGAAGTTGATTAAGATAATTTTTCTGCCCCACAGTACTTGCATCAAAACCCAGTCTGTAATTTGCACTATAAAAATCGGTATTGATGGCTTTATAATATATACTAAATTTACTACCGCGTTCCAATGTTTTTTCGAAACCGGTTTTAAATACCAGCCATCCATCCAAGAAACGAGAATCTAATTTAAACTGCAGTCCGTGAGCTACCAAATGCTCATAGGTAAATGCATAATTCATCATTGCATGGTTGGCAGTTTGGCGTGTCAATAACCCTGTATTATACCATGCGGTCAATTCAAATTTATGCTTGAGATTTAGATAATTCCCCGATAAATTTAAACCCGCTTTCACGCCATCTATTCCATTATACCATGCATCGGGACGCCAACGCATACGGTACTGATAGAAATTGTTTGGCTGACGAACGGGCCAGTCAAATTTTATATAGACAGGCATTTTACTACTATTGTCTAAATAGTTTATATCAGCCATGCGATGCGAAGGATCTATAACAACATTGTCAATTTCTCCATCCACATATATAGTAGCAGTGTATGTTTGGTTAAGCAAATCCCAACCACGCCATATTGGTAAAACAGTGGCTGTAGTTTTCTTAATAAAATAAGTATTGGGTATATGGTAATCTTTTGTAGTTCCGTTACTCAAATGCACCTTAAAATCTATGGGCATTTGCATACGGCCTTTGCGGTTGAAGGATATATTGTATATTTGTTTTCCGTCTTGCTTACCCGCTTTTTTTACACGCTCTACCTCATAATCATTGGCTTTGGTAGTTTCCATCCATTGGTCGAAAAACCAGTTCAAATCTACATGGCTATAATTTATAATACTGTTCCTAAAATCTTCAAAATAGGGATGGGCAAAATGCCACTGCTCAAAATAATGTTGCATGGATTTTATAAACAAATCATCGCCCAAAACATATTGTAAATTACTGAGCATGGTTGCCGTTTTATAATATACCAATCTGTAGCCGCCACCATGCCCCAATGCACTGGCAAATTGATCGCTGTGGGTATTGAGCTGTACATCGTTTCCTGTTACTGCATCCATCAAATATCCTTGATATAAGGAATTCAAATCTATATTATTCATCTCTACTTTTTTGTCGAATGGTTTGCCATTTACGGTTGTGCCTAATGGATATTGTCCATCAATTTTTTTCAAACTCCAGGTAGTGAGGAACTGCGTAAAACCCTCGTCCAGTGCGGCACGGTAGGTTTCATTATTTCCCACCATTCCAAAAAACCAGTTATGTCCAACTTCATGTGCAAGCACAAAATGATAGCCGGGATATCCACCACCGTCCAAAGTTAGCATCGGGTATTCCATACCATCTCGTGCATCGGCTACTACCATTTTTGGGTAACGGTAGTGGCCAAAATCTGTACTATATACTTGTATCACTTTGGCAGTAAATACGGCAGCGTCTTGCCAATTTGGGGCATTAAATTCTTCAGCCAATGATACAATTTTTACCCCATCCCATTCGGCATTTCCAATTCTATATAATGGGTCGGCAGTCCAGGCAAAATCGTGAACATTCCATGCAGTAAAATGCCATGTTTTTGTTTTGCCATCTGCGGGGTTGCAAGCATTGGGGATATACGGTTTTGGCAAAGTTGCAAAGTTGCGAATATCTATCTTTTGTCTGTATTCTGTGGGAAGTACCTCGGTTTCGTTTTGCAAAGTTCCCGTAGCCTCCAATACATAGTGCGACGGCAGGGTAAGTTTGACATCGAAGGCACCAAAATCTCCATAAAATTCTTTGCCCAAATGTTGGTCTGTTTCCCAACCAAACTTTCTATCATATACACAAATACGCGGGTACCAATGCACGCAATCAAAATGTTTGAAACCATAGTTTTTGAAAAGTTTCATACGCCTACGCATACTTCCCGAATCGAAATAACTTTTAAATGCTATACTGATTTGTAACACTTGACCCGGCTGCAAAGGCACATCCAACGGCACTTTTAATATAGTATTATCTAAATATGCGGTATTGGGCTCACGCAAAGTGGGGTCGCTTAAATTCGCAATTTTATAAGTACTGCGGCCAATGCTCAGATTTTCTATTGTTGTGCCAAATCCATCGGCTTCATATTTCCCAAACTTGGTTTTTACCTGATTGGCAGCTTCCAAACTATGCAAATAACTCCCATCCGTAAATGCGTTTTGGTATAAGTGAAAGTACAATTCCGTTAAAGCATGTGGACTATTGTTGCGATACGTGAGCACTTCTTGTCCGCTCACAATGTCGGTACTATCGTCCAAAACAGCGTCTATTTTACAATCAATATCCTGCTGCCAGTAACCCTCATAAGGCTTGCGATTGCCCCAATAGCTGCTGTTCTCGCTGGTATTATAGCCTTTCCCCAGTTCAGTTTGCCCATTACAAATTGTAGCAACTGAAATAAATAAAACAGCGAAAACTAAACGCGTTTTTCTGGTTTTTAAAAATGATTTTTGCATGGTGCAAGTTTAGTGTGCAAAAAGGGAAAAGGCAAATGGTTAAATGGGTATTAAAAATAAATTGTGAAGAGAATATTAAATGGGTATTTTTACCTTATATTTGAACATTCAAATTAAACAGATGCGGTCTTTAAAATTAGTAATTATATATATTCTATTTGGTAGTGTTTTGCCAAGTACCAGTTTGGGGCAGATTGTTATTAATGAAATACAAGTTTTTAATGATTATAAAGTCCCTGATGAAGATTTTGAGTATTCACCTTGGGCGGAACTATATAACTCAGGTAATACCAATATTAGCTTGAATGGCTATACGCTAACCGATGATATTCAGGTTACGAATAAATATAAATTGCCAAATATCACTTTAAAACCCCAGCAAAGATTGTTGGTTTTTTTATCGGGTAAAGATACCTTAGAAAAAATTAATCATTGGGAAACGGCGGTACATCCCAATAATAACTGGCAATATAGTTTAACAGATACGATGTGGAACAATTCCTTTAATCCGTATGCTATTTATAATCCCAATTACGATGCAAGTGGTTGGGCTGTGGGCAAGGGTGGGATAGGTTTGGCTGATGGCGATGATAGCACAACTATAAAAGCCACGGCAAATTATACCATGCGACAGATATTCAAATTGAATAATACCAATGTTGCTAATCTTAAAAAATGTTATTTGATGCTGGACAATGAAAACCAATGTTATGTATATCTTAATGGAACTTATTTAGGCACATACTCAAATAACCCATTAAAGCATATCCGCAATGGGGATGCTCCCAGGGCAAGTTTGGTTGATATTGATGCCATGAAATACTATATCGCTAATTATGATTCCCTGGTATTGCAAATTCGTTATCTTACTCCAAAAGATAGCTTTCACCAAACGTCTATTCCATATTTAAGTTTAGGCTATTCTGATAATGTAAAGCATATAAACAATTATATAAAAAATCCTTATCTTAAAGATAGTGTTTCTTTTTTGCATGCCAATTTTAAATTAAAGGCAAAAGAAACTGTTTATTTATATAATAAAACTGGCGTACAAATAGATAAAAAGAAAACTGAGTTTATGCCCGCGAATACTGCATTAGCTAGAATACCCGATGGTGGTAGTTGGTGCATAACCGACGAGCCATCGCCCGATTCTACTAATACAGGCAGGCATTGTGCCAGTGGATTTTTGGTGCCGCCAGCAGCAAATTTAAAAGCTGGAATGGTTGCTAAAAATGCGATACTAAAATTAGTTACCACACAACCCAATTGTGTAATAAAATATACCACCAATGGCGATATTCCAAGCACCAAGTCAAAATTATATACCAGTACCGGTATTAAAATTACAGCCGATGTTTCTATAAGGGCATTATGTATTGATACTACGGGAGCCTATTTGCCTAGTAAACCTATCACTAATATATATATAACAAACGATAAAAAATTTAAATTACCTATTATATCTATTACTGCTGATTCATTGGATTTGTTTAATCCTTATGACGGATTGTATGCAACCAATGGCTATGTGGGAGCTGAGAAAAGAACTTCACATATAGAATATTTATTACCGAATGGATCTCTTCAATTCGAATTGGATGCTATGCTCAGTATACATGGTAATGGTTCCCGTGGCTATGCCAAAAAAAGTTTGAGGGTAGAAACTACTTCAAACTTTGACAGTTCGTTTATTCATTACAAATTATTTCCATTTAGAAGTTATACTGATATTACCTCCTTCAATTTAAGATCGGGCAGCCAGGACCAAGGTGGTTCTATGATGCGTGATGAATTAACGAATCATATCATGTTGAAATCAAATTTGGATGTGATGGAACATAATTCTGTAGTAGTATATTTGAATGGCCAAATCTGGGGTATTTATCATATTCGTGAAAAGCAGGATAACGAAACTATTCAGAATATGACGGGGGTGAATAAGGACAGTATGGATATTATAGGAATTTGGGGGGTGCATAATGGTACTGCAAATGCTTATTATTCCTTACAACAATTTTATGCTAGCGATTTAACGGTTGCAGCTAATTACGATTCACTGAACAAATATTTGGATATTAAAAATTATGTAGATTATATATGTACTGAAACATTTATTAGCAATAACGATTGGCCCGGCAATAATACCAAACTATGGCGACCCACTACAGCAGGGGGCAAGTTTAGATATTTATTATATGATACTGATTACGGCACTGTAATTGGATTTTTGGCCAATGATAGATTGAAACAATTGGTGGCCTGGAATTCCTTTGGTTTGAATACTTTGGTAAAAAATAAAAAATTTAAAAACTATTTTGTAAATCGTTATGCCGATTTGATGAATACTATTTTTACACCAAGCAATTATTCCAATAATATAAATTATATAAAAAATAATTTGATATATGATATGCCCAAAGAAATTGCACGTTGGGGAAATTTTGCTACAGTACAAAGCTGGGAAGATCAGGTAGCAGTAATTGATACGTTTGCTAAGTATAGTCAAATATATAAAAGAGATACACTTATCCAAATTTTTTCGTTAGTAAAAAAGGTGAATCTCACACTGAAACTTAGCAATAACAATGGTGGTGTTATAAAATTAAATACAATTATACCAACTACCTATCCTTGGAAAGGAGTATATTTTGATGGTGTGCCAATAACAGTAACAGCAGTTCCCAATCCAGGCTATTCGTTCGATTCATTTGTAATAGATTTGGTAACTTATAAAACTAAAACAGTAACCATAAATTTAACCCCGCTTAATAATACAATCACTGCTTATTTTAATGGTACAACAATCTCATTCCCAATAGTCTGCACCGAGATTAACTATAATTGTTCCGATAAAATTAATAGTGGCAATTGGATAGAATTACATAATACTTCAAGCACTCCAGTTGATTTAACCGGATATCGTCTCAAAACAAATAATGATTATGCGTTTTATAATTTTAATGATAACTATGTGTTGGGGGCTAATAAGTATTTAGTAGTTTGTGAGGATACCTTGCTATTTAAAAAAGTTTATCCAACAGTATATAATAGAATTGGAAACATTAAATTCCCGTTGGACAATAAAACAGATTCGGTTGTGCTAATTGACAATAAAGGGAAAAATAAAATCGCCATCTCTTATACTGACTCTATACCTTGGCCTGAGTGTGCAGATGGTACAGGAAGAACATTTGAATTAAAAACAGATTCATCAATTATGAAAAATGGATCGAGTTGGTTTAATGGATGTATTGGTGGTTCGCCTGGCAAAGCCTATTCACCCTGCGTAGAAAATATTATAGTGAGCGAAATAAATTATAACAGCAAAGGTTCGGCTGATGCTGGCGAATGGGTGGAACTGCACAATACTACGGGTAGTAATATCAATGTGTCGCTATGGCATTTTAAAGACGGGGATGATTTGCATGATTATATTATACCTGCCGGAACTATTATAAAACCTTTTGGTTATTTGGTACTTGCAAATACAAAACAAAAATTTAAAAAGATATATCCCAATGTTGCCAATGTAGTAGATTCCTTTAATTTTAGTTTGAGTAATAATAGCGAACATCTGCGACTGTATGATAGTAAATTGTACCCCAAATTTTCTATGAACTATCATAGCGAAAACTTCGGCTGGCCGGCCTGGCCAAACGGACATGGTTATACCTTAGAATATAATAAAGTTAACAATAATTTCTCAGATAAAGCAAATTGGGGAATCGGTTGTTTCTTAGGTTCTCCAGGCACTGTAAGAACAATTTGTGCTGAACATATTCAGCTAGTCGCTACCGAAATTAATTATCACTCATTGCCTGAAATTAATATGGGTGATTGGATAGAATTTAAAAATATTTCTAATGATACCATCAATACGAAAAATTGGAAATTGCTTACTTCTAAAGATAGTTTTGCAATGCCTTTTGCAACTATTTTACCTAATGATTATATCTTATTGGTTTCTGACACAACAAACTTGTATAAGTATTTTCCACAGCTAAACAAATCAAATATTATAGTTGATAGCCAATTTAATTTGAATGATTCTTCTGAAACAATTCTAATAACTGATAGCAATAAATTTATAAGATTTGAAATGAACTTTAATGATAGTAATCAATGGGATACTTTTGCCAGGGCCAATGGTTATTCTTTGTCATTAAAACAAATCCCAAATTCCATAGCTGCATACAGCGAAGCCGCAAGCTGGGGACATGCTTGTTTCTTGGGAAATCCGCAAACTGATGTTATAAATTGCAATGAAAATATAGTTGTTTCTGAAATTAACTTTAACAGCGATAGTTTGAAAAAACAAACGCAGTGGTTGGAATTGTATAATCGTGGCAGTATGCCTGTAAACTTAAATGGATACAAACTCAACACTGGTAAAAATTCCAGTACATGGAGCGAAAATAAAGTATTTTATCCTTTGCAACGAATCATAATTGCACAAGATTCTGCAAACTTTGTTAGCAATTATAGCTACCCTTCGTATCAAATAAATTTGAATCTGCAGTTATCAGATTCTATTTCAATTGATGATATAAACAACAAACAGATTACCAAAGTAAAATACGTAGGCAGTGATTATTATTATGCAAATAGTTTGGGTAAAACTATCGAAAATTTAAAAGATACGAACTATATAATAACCTCATCTCTATGGACAGAAGGTTGCTTTGGGGGTTCGCCCACAAAAGCTTACAGCCCATGTGCTGCAATAGATTTAGTGGTATCTGAAATAAATTATAATTCTGCTGCGGGTTTAAATACCGGAGCTTGGTTCGAGTTGTACCATATCGATTCCACAAAGCAGAAAAGTATGGGTAATTATTATATATCATTTAATAACATAACCAATATTATACGTTTTGATTCTGTACTAAATATGCCTGCAAAAGGCAAACTTGTTTTAGTGAGTGACAGTGCTGCTTTCAGACATCTGTTCCCCTTCAACTTGTCAGCAATTAATATACCTAAAGGATTTATTAAAACTGGATTGGTACGAATATATGACGCGAATCAAAATCCAGTATTTGTGATGCATTATGACAATAGTTTTGGTGCTGATGGAAATGGAAAAACTATTTCTATCAGCAAGCCCACAACCATTATGGATGACTATTCAAACAAACAAAATTGGATGGAGCAATGTATATGCGGGTCGCCTGCACAATACCAAGGCTGGTGCGACACACCAATTGTAGTTTCTGAAATAAATTATCATTCAGCAACCAATGCTGATGCAGGCGATTGGATAGAACTTCGCAATCAATCTGCAAAGAATTACAATATGAAAGACATGATAATTTTTGATAGTGAGGGCAAAAAATACAAACTATATTCGCTCTCCATTTTAAATAAAGATTCCAATTGGGTATTAGTTTCAGATTCAGCATTAAAAAACACCCAATTTTACAATATTAAAAATTTCACAACACTTCCGTCACTTAGTTTAAATCAATTAGGGAACTTTAGAATATATAGTAAGGACAGTGCTCTTATTTATTATAATACATGGAGCAACCAATCCCCTTGGAACGACAGTGCAGATGGTAAAGGCTACACCTTAGAATATAACACCCAATACACCGATTATTCTGATGCGGCTACGTGGTTTATTGGCTGCCCCGGTGGTTCGCCCGGCAAATATTATAATAGTATTTGTACCAAAATAGATACTGCTGATACCACCAATGTAATTTATCAAATATCGAACAAGTATAATAGTGTTAAACTGTACCCCAACCCAGCCAATAGTATTTTATATATCGAAAACATTAACCATCACGCTCTTGGTTTTACCATATATAATGTTTTGGGACAGCCTATATATAACAGCACGCTAAAAGACAAAACCACCCCGATAGATATTAATCATTGGGCTGCTGGTATATATATGTTTGTGGTAAATGAAAATAATTATACCAAGGTGTATAAGTTTGTGAAGGAGTAAGGCTCAACTTGGCAAAGAGGATTTGGAGCATATTCCCAATCAAGCATTAATATTGCAGTAACTACTCCTTCACCAATTTAACAACTTTATTCCCAACAACCAACCAATAAATACCCTGACTATATAATGAGAGGTCAAATGTTTGCTCAATGCCTTGGGGGTATTGGAATATGCGAACCAGTTTACCGATAGAATTATATAAATATATTTGATTAGATTCCTCAGCACTGGGTGATATAATTGTGAAAACTCCAGTAGAAGGATTTGGGAATACAGAAAATTTCACATAATCTACTTCAGCTATCCCATTGGGTATAAACATGCAACTGGATGAATCGCTTCTGAAATTCCCGAAAGTGTTGTCATAGTAGTTACAAATGCCGCCTTCACCCACATCAAAAATATTCAAGTAAGGAAACATTATAGATATAGGTCCTGCATATCCAATCCTTTCAAAAACCGTATCCGTTTCAGGCTTAAAGAAATCCATATAAGTGAACGAATACCACTGTAGGTTGTATCCATTTATTGTTGTATGCCCCGTGTCTTTTATATGAACATAATAAGGTTTGCCTTTGTCATAAAAAAATGGGGTTGAATCGCCAGGCAATAAATGGAAGTTATAGAGTGTGTCCCAACGCCCGCTGTCCCATTGGTAAACTATTCCATTACTAGCATAAGAGTACGATTCTGTAATCGGTCCATAAAATAATTGGGGGATGGATTGATCCACATATTTGGTATGGCTGGTGATAATATGGCATTGCTGCCCACCGATTGTTGTATCATGCGTATATATTGATTCACGATATCCGTACAATGCAAATGATCCGTAATGAGAATACCATTTTGCTCCGGGCTTGCACCACTGTTGGGCATTTGCGGCAAGTTCAGTGATGAATAATAGTAAAAATAGGATAATTGTTTTTCTGTGTTTCATATATAAATTTAGTTACTAATTTAAGTGTTATAGGATTAGAACACAAAAGTAGGGTTTTTGTTGCTTGGTTGGAAAAACTTTATATCTAAAATGAATGATTTTTTGAAAACTATTTTTTTTTACTAGACCTCTCCTATGTTTGCAATTTAAGATAAATCACTTATCTTAAATATGAAATAGGAAGTGAAAAAGGATGAGAGCAGATAGACCTCTAAGCA
>JAYVCI010000202.1:0-17475 GCA_043750035.1 Chitinophagaceae bacterium | reverse complement strand
GTGGTTAGTTAATATACTTTTATTGAACGATATAGTATTTTTACGTGTGAATTATATAACTTATTTCAAACATTATATAATACCATCCGCAATTAATATATATATTTTTGCCCTATTGCAATAAATCATTCACAAGTAAATATATAATAAAATGGAAAACACAGAAACACCTATAGAAAAAGAACAGACAGACAACACTTCTGGCGAAGCTAAAAAAGGAGTGGAGCGTACCGCAAAGGCTCATTGGCAGGGCAATTTTAAAGAAGGCAAAGGTACAGTGAGTACCCAGAGTGGGATTTTAGAAGAAGCGAATTATAGTTTTAAAACACGATTTGAAGAAGGGGAGAAAGGAACGAACCCGGAAGAGTTGCTGGGTGCTGCACATGCGGGTTGTTTTACCATGTCTGTTGCGGCAATCTTAACTAAGAAAGGATTAAATCCCACATCGCTCGATACCAAAGCTACTGTTGTACTGGAGGGACTAAATATCACTACCATACATTTGGCAATAACTGGAGTAGTGCCGGGCATAACTGCCGATGAATTTTCCATTGTGACCAAAGAAGCGAAAAAAAACTGTTTAATATCAAAAATATTAAATATACCTATCACTTCTGAATCATATTTTATTGCTTACAACGATTGATTTAGAAATTTGCCGCTATCATAATAGAACACTTTTATAATTCATAAAAAATCACATGGGGGAGAGCATTCGTCATGCTGTTTCGATAATTATGGGAATTATTTCAGCATCTGTTATCCTACATTAATAATTTGTATGCTTGCCATTGAACCTCGAATCAGATGCTGTCCCGAATTCATTTCGGGATCAGCATGACGTTCAGGGGTTTGAATGTGTTTACTCACCACTGTTTACTAATAACCATCGAATGACTCTGACTACTGGCCACTGATTACTGACTACTGATTACTGACTACTGATTACTGATTACTGACTACTGACTACTGACCACTGATTACTGTTTACTGTTTACTGTTTACTGATTACTGATTACTGATTACTGATTACTGATTACTGACCACTATAATGTGTGAATTATATAACTCTTTCCTTTTGTTGTGTAATAGCTATCTTTTAAAACATGTTCATTTTTGCAGCATAACAATTCAGTTATAAATTAAAAGAATTAAAATTATGAAAAAATCATTTATCATTATTTGCTTCATGTATTTCTGTATAGGAACTACCGTAAAAGCACAGATAGCAGAACTTACCTTGCGTAGGGTTGAGTTTGGGGCTAGGTTTATGCCAACCATCTCTAATTTTAACATGTCAGGCTATGCTGGCAGTACTGTAGCAGGCAGTGCAACATTTGGGTATGGCTTTGGCGGTATGCTGGCAGTTAATTTAACAAAGCACTACGCTATTCAAACGGAGGTTATATATAATTCCCTCTCTCAAAAATTTAAAGATCAAAGTGCAGAAAGGAAAATACACGTTAACTATATAAATATTCCGGTATTGTTTGTATTGAGTACCAGTAAAGAAAAACCTGTCCATTTAAACTTTGTGGCAGGCCCGCAAATGGGTTTCAGCGTAGGGTCTGATGTAACAACAGCCGACGGCAATGGAACCGACACTGCAAAAGCGGTATTCGCGGCAAGGAATGGAGATTTAGGTTTTGCTTACGGTGCAGGTTTGGGTTTTGCCCTAAACTCACTGCGAACTTACCGACTTGATATGGGCTTTCGTGGCGTGTATGGCTTTACTAACGTGAGCAATACCAGCCAAGCACCCAGCGGCAATTCGCGTTATGTGGTTCAATACGCAGCTATAAGAACAAGTTCTATATATATAGGATTAACCATATTGCTATAATAAAATAAAGTGCTGGAAATCTGATAAAATTTTCTTTAAAAACATGAAGCCCCGTTTCTTTCTGGAACGGGGCTTTTTTGTCTTCGACCTCTTCATAATTCTGCCGTCATCCGATAGCTATCGGATGACGGCAAGAGTTTATTTGAATTATGAAAGATTTTATTTAAAAAAATATACCGTGTGATAATTGGTAAAAATACCTAACTTCTCGCTTTCTTAAGCTCGTATTACTAAAAATAATCAAGACCCACTTATACAAAAGTAGATGCGAAAATTACGCAACATTATTATAGAATGGACCACTTTCATAATTCACTACGTCATTGCGAGGATCCCGAAAGCATTCGGGACGACGAAGCAATCTTAGGAGAAGCACGTTTCTCCTGAGATTGCTTCGTCGTTCCTCCTCGCAATGACGACAAGAGTAAACATAAAAAAATCAACCCCAAACCTGATAACATCGCAAACGAAAATCAGTGATATATGTAACTTTTCCATTTTGTTGTGTAACTTTAAGATAGGTATATGTATGGAACTTTGCCCGTGTATGTTAAAAAAAAATAGAATTTGAAATTATACATTAAATACATGGTAAGTACCCGCTGCAAGATGGCGGTGAAAGAAGCGTTGAGAAAACTTGGGCTGCATTTTATAGTGGTTGATTTGGGCGAAGTTGACATCATGGAAAACATTTCAATGGCCGAACGCGAGGAGCTTAAAGTTGCCTTACTCGATTCGGGACTTGAATTGATGGACGACAAAAAAGCAGTGCTTATCGAAAAAATAAAAAATGTGATTACTGAAATGATTCACCATTCTGATGAATCGCCTAAAATGAATTATTCTGATTATATTAGTGAAAAATTAAATTACGATTATACGTATCTGTCCAACTTGTTCTCGGAAGTAAAAGGCATTACCATACAACAATTTATCATCATTCATAAAATAGAAAGGGCGAAAGAATTTTTATTATATGATGAACTTAACCTTACCGAAATTTCGTATAAACTACATTATAGTAGTGTTGCACATTTATCAAATCAGTTTAAAAAAGTTACGGGTCTCTCCCCTTCTCATTTCAAGCAATTGAAAGACAAAAAACGGAACCCGATTGAAGAAATATAGTTTTAACTTTTATAAGTTAAACAATGAAAATTAACACAATGGAAACCACAGTAACGCAAGAATCTCAATACGCAAGAAGTCTGATAGAAGCCACCCTAGACCCTTTGATTACCATTGATGTAGATGGCAAAATTACGGATGTAAATGAGGCAATGGTAAAAGCTACAGATGAGGGACGCAAAAAACTTATAGGTACTAATTTTACTTCCTATTTTGTTGAAAAAGAAAGAGCAGAGAACCTTTACAAAGAAGTATTTGCAAAAGGCTTTGTAATTAATTACCCGCTCACCATTATAGACGGAGTGCTCACAGATGTATTATTAAATGCTTCGGTTTATAAAGATATAGACGGGGAACTGATGGGTGCAGTGATAGTGGCAAGAGATATTACAGAACTAAAGAGAATAGAAAACGAATCAATAGAAGCAAGAGTGTTTGCCGAACTGGCCACAGAGATTGCTGAACAAGCCAAGGCCAAAGCCGAAAGTGCCACACAAACAGCAGAAGATGCGGTGAAAGCAAAACAGCAATTTTTATCGAACATGAGCCATGAAATTCGCACACCTATGAATGCAATTATCGGGTTTACAAAAGTGATACTGAAAACAGAGCTATCAGCAAAACAAAGAGAATATCTAACCGCCATAAAAATGAGTGGCGATGCACTGATAGTGCTTATTAACGATATACTCGATTTAGCAAAAGTTGATTCGGGCAAAATGACCTTTGTGCAAACACCTTTCAAACTGGCAGTATCCATTTCGGCAATGCTTCATTTGTTTGAAACAAAAATCCAGGAAAAAAATTTAGAATTGGTTAAAGAATACGACCACAATATACCCGAGGTATTGCTGGGCGACTCGGTGCGGTTGCATCAGATTATATTAAACCTGGTAAGCAATGCTGTAAAATTTACCTCAAAAGGGAAAATTACCGTAAGTGTTCGTTTGCTTAGTGAAGATAAAAAAAACGCAACTATAGAATTTGCTGTTAAAGATACCGGAATTGGAATACCGAAAAATAAAATAAAACAAATTTTTGAAAACTTTCACCAGGCATCCAGCGGCACTTCGAGGCTGTATGGAGGAACTGGACTGGGTTTGGCCATTGTTAAACAATTGGTGGAACCACAGGGCGGAACCATCAATGTAAAAAGCAAAGTAAATGAGGGCTCTGTATTTAGTTTCACGTTGAACTTTGGAAAAACAGATGCTGAAGCTGATCCCGATAGTTATAGGGATGAAACACGAATATCGGATAGTGAAATTAAAAACATAAAAGTATTGGTAGTGGAAGATATTGCACTGAACCAACTGTTGATGAAAACACTTTTAGATGATTTCGGATTTGAACGCGACATTGCAGAGAACGGTAAAATAGCCATTGAAAAATTACAAAGTAAATCGTACGATGTTATTTTGATGGACTTGCAGATGCCCGAAATGAACGGCTTTGAAGCAACTGAATATATTCGCAACAAAATGAATTCTAAAATCCCTATCATTGCTTTAACAGCCGATGTTACTACCGTGGACCTGGCAAAATGCAAAGCCGTGGGCATGAACGATTATATAGCAAAGCCTGTTGACGAAAAAATATTGTATAGTAAAATTGTGGGGTTGGTAAAGAAACCATTAAGGGCAAAACAAAATGCAGAAATGGCGAATGAACAAGGCAAAAAAGTAAAGCATACCAATCTTTCCTATTTAATGCACCGTACAAAATCCAATGCCAACTTAATGATGGAAATGATATCATTATACCTAGAACAAACTCCGCCTTTAATAAGCACCATGAAACAAAGTTTCTATGATAAAGATTGGGATTTACTGCAGGCCGCAGTGCACAAAATGATTCCATCGTTTGCCATAATGGGTATCAGTACTGATATTGAAGAAATGGCAAAAAAAGTGAAGGAATATGCAAATACGCAAGAACAGGAAGACGGAATACACGACTTGGTTTTGCATCTTGAAGATGTTTGTTTACAAGCATGCAAAGAACTAGAAGAAGAATTAAACAATATTAAAAACAAGAACAAATGACAACCCAAAATAAAAACGATAACGCCCAATTGCCATCGGCAAAGATAAAACTTTTCTTAGTAGATGATGATGCGGTGTTTTTAAAATCATTGGAAATTGAATTCCTGCTTCATGCCGATTTTGAAATAGAAACATATCCAACAGGCGAACTTTGTGTGAAGCATTTAACACACGACCCCGATGTAATTATTTTAGATTACCATCTGGACGGTATTGACAAAACTGCAATGAACGGAATGGACACCTTGGATAAAATAAAATCTTTTAATCCCGATATTCCCGTAATAATGCTGTCGTCTCAAGATAAAATCGAGGTGGCAATAAGCTGTATGCACCACAGGGCTTTCGATTATGTGGTGAAAAGTGAAACCGCTTTTGTGCGTTTACAAAAAATTATTACTACTATATTTCGTTACAAAAAAATGGAAAAAGAACTGAGTTGGTATATGGATCGGATGTGATAAAAATGGGGATGCTGTAATAATATATTATAAACTTAACCTAAAACTTCCTATACTTACCTGATACTCATTTTCAACAATCATTATATAATACCAAACAATAAAAGGCTTATTCTAAAATCGAATAACAAAATACTAGAAGTACTATTGCATAAAATATTTTACATGACTGAAAGAGAGATCAAACTATTCCTTACCTACAAACTTGTTGAAGCAAGAGAAGAGAATATCTTGACCCAAGACCAACTTTCAAAAATTTGTGGCATTTCTCAAAGCAAAATATCGAAAATTGAAAACGGTGCAATACATATTGAAGCTTCCAAATTATATATTCTGGCAAAGGCACTCAAAAAACCAATTACTTTCTTTTTCCCCAAAAATAAATAAAGCAAAAAAAAGACATGATGGGTATTCATAAAAAAAATTATTACGCAAATTATTATGAATTCATAATTGGACATTTGGGCCTAATTAAAAATGTATTTACCCCACTTTATAGTTCCTTTTTTTATACTTTATAACACACCTAAACAACTAAAAATGCCTCTTAAAATCTTGCTTGCCGATGACGATATAGATGACTGTTTCTTTTTTGATAAAGCATTAAAGGAAATACCTATTGCCTCGTTTCTTACCACTGTTAATGATGGGGAACAATTGATGGACTACCTTACGGAAAATATAGAACACCCACCTGATATTCTTTTTCTCGATCTGAGCATGCCGCGTAAAACCGGATTTGAATGTTTAATTGAGATAAAAGAAAACGAAAAGTTAAAAAACATTTCCGTGGTGGTGTTTACCACTTCGTTTGGTCGTGGCCTTGATTTTGAGCAGAGTTTGATAAACACCCTCACCAAAATAGGAGCACTGGAATACATTCGTAAGCCCAGTGATTTTGAAGAACTCAAAAATATTATTCACAATGCCCTTATTGCTGCGAAAGAAAGAAGAGTAGCCTAAAGTATAACGAAAAACTATATTATGATTTTAAAACAAATAAATATACTACTTGCCGATGACGACATTGACGATTGCGGCTTCTTTAAACAAGCACTGGAAGCTTTATCAGTTTCGTATAAACTAACAACTGTGCATGACGGTGTTGAATTGTTGGAATATCTTTCTGCTAATTCAGCCCATCTGCCCCATATAATTTTTCTCGACATTAATATGCCCCGCAAAAATGGCTCAGAATGTTTATCTGAGATAAAGCAAAATCCAAAATTGAAAAACATTCCAGTGGTTATGTTTTCAACTTCTAACGCATGGGATACGATAAATAAACTCTTCAAGAGCGGAGCACATGTTTATATACACAAGCCCAGCGATTTTGCACAACTAAAACAAGTAATTCACCATGCACTACCTATAGCGGCAGAAAAAATATTTTCGAACAAGCCTTTGAAATATATATTGAATGCGTGAAGACAGTATCAAGTAGGAAGTATAAAGTATAAAGACTTTGGTACCGGCAACTCACTCACAACTCACAACCCGCAACTCACAACCCACAACCCATGAAACCATTTAATATACTACTTGCAGATGATGATACGGATGATTGTATCTTTTTTAAAGAAGCATTGGAAGAATTTCCACTACACACGCATCTTACCACTGTGCATGATGGTGAACAACTGATGCAACATCTTGCAGAATCTGTAGAGACGGAAAATATTCCATCTCTACCTGATGTGCTTTTCCTCGACATTAATATGCCCCGCAAAAACGGTAAAGAATGCCTGGCAGAAATAAAACTAAACAGCAAACTAAAACACTTTCCTATAATCATGTTTTCCACCTCTTATGAAAAAGAAGTTGTAAACTTGTTATACAAAAACGGGGCACAATATTTTATTCGCAAGCCTTCTGAATTTTCACAATTCAAAAAAGTAATACACCAAACCCTTGCACTTATTACACAAGAAAATATTTCACGACCAACCATAGAAAATTTTGTGCTTACTACACAAAATAATTTGGCTACATAGAGAATCGTTATACTGTCAGATGGAAACATTTGATAGTATATTTTATCATCGTTATACAGTCCAGATGGAAACACCTGACTGCACTGCTGACAATACAACAATTATGACTAAAATAACCACATCGCATCAAGATCAGTTAATCATTGCCAACAATGAACTTGCCTTACACAAAGAAGAGAAAGAAAAACTGGTAATAGAATTAACAGCCGCCCGCAAAGAACTTGCTTTTCAGAAAGAAGAGAAAGGGAAACGAGCGGCTGAATTAAGTATTGCCAATAAAGAACTGGCCTATCAAAAAGAAGAGAAAGGGAAACGGGCGGCTGAATTGGGCATTGCCAATATAGAACTGGCCTATCAAGATGATGAGAAAGGAAAACGTGCGGCTGAACTGGGCATTGCCAATATAGAACTTGCTTATCAAGATGATGAAAAAGGAAAACGTGCGGCTGAATTGGGTATTGCCAATATAGAACTGGCCTATCAAGATGATGAAAAGGAAAAACGTGCGGCTGAACTGGGTATTGCCAATATAGAACTTGTTTTTCAAAACGAAGAAAAAGAAAAACGGGCGGCTGAGTTAAGCATTGCCAATATAGAACTTGTATTTCAAAACGAAGAGAAGGAAAAACGTGCGGCTGAATTGGGAATTGCCAACAAAGAACTTTTATTTCAAAATGAAGAAAAAGGAAAACGGGCAGCTGAGTTAGGCATTGCCAACAAAGAACTTGCTTTTCAAAATGAAGAGAAAGAAAAACGGGCAGCTGAGTTAGGTATTGCCAACAAAGAACTTATCTTTCAAAACGATGAAAAAGAAAAGCGGGCAGCGGAGTTAAGCATTGCTAACGAAGAACTTGTTTTTCAAAACGATGAAAAAGAAAAACGGGCAGCTGAGTTAGGCATAGCCAACAAAGAGCTTGCTTTTCAAAACGATGAAAAAGAAAAGCGGGCAGCAGAGCTGATAATTGCCAACAAGGAACTTGCATTTCAAAATGAAGAGAAAGAAAAACGGGCAGCAGAATTAATCATTGCTAACTATGCCCGTAGTTTAATTGAAGCAAGTTTAGATCCCCTTGTTACCATAAGTGCAGCCGGAAAGATTTTAGATGTGAACGAGGCATCTGTAAAAGTTACTGGTGTTCCCAGGGAAAAGTTGATTGACACAGATTTCTCCAATTATTTTACCGAACCTAAAAAAGCACAGGAAGGTTATCGCCAGGTATTTGAAAAAGGGTTTGTGGCAGATTACCCGTTAACGATAAAACATAAAAACGGAAATTTGACAGATGTGTTATATAATGCATCCGTTTATAAAGATGATAAAGGCAATGTTCTTGGAGTATTTGCAGCCGCAAGGGATGTAACAGAGCAAAAATGGGCAAAAGATTTACGAATTGCCAATAAAGAACTGGCTTTTCAAAATGAAGAAAAAGGAAAACGGGCTGATGAATTAGTTATTGCCAATAAAGAACTTGCTTTTCAAAACGAGGAAAAGGAAAAACGTGCGGCTGAGAAAGAAAAACGTGCAGCAGAATTAATTATTGCCAACAAAGAACTGGCCTTTCAAAACGAAGAAAAAGAAAAAAGGGCGGCTGAACTAATCGTTGCCAATGAAGAACTGGCTTTTCAAAACGAAGAGAAAGAAAAGCGTGCAGCAGAACTAATTATTGCCAACGAAGAACTTGCTTTTCAAAACGAAGAAAAGGAAAAGCGTGCAGCAGAATTAATTATTGCCAATAAAGAACTTGCTTTTCAAAACGAAGAGAAAGAAAAACGTGCGGCTGAGTTAATCGTTGCCAATAAAGAATTACTGGCATTCACTTATATATCAAGTCACGATTTGCAGGAGCCGTTACGCAAAATACAAACCTTTGTAACTATTATACTCGAAAACGAAAACAAAAATTTATCTGAAAATGGTAAATATAATTTCCAACGCATGCAATTGGCAGCAGGAAGAATGCAACAACTCATTGATGATTTACTTGCCTTCTCCCGTATAAGTACCACAGAGCTAAAATTTGAAAAAACCGATATGGGTATAATAGCAGAAGAAGTAAAAGCCGAACTAAAAGATACCATTCAGGAAAAACACGCAACTATTGAAACCACTGAACTTTGTTCTGCCAATATCATTGCTTTTCAGTTTAGGCAGCTTGTATATAATCTTGTGAGCAATGCACTCAAATTTTCACGCCACGATGTACCCTCACATATCATAATAAAGAGCAGCATTATAAAAGGTAATGAAGTAAAGACGCAAAATTTTGCGTCTCTGTCGCCCGAAAAAAATTATTGTCATATTATGATTAAAGACAACGGCATCGGTTTCGAGCCACATTTCAGCGAACGAATTTTTGAAGTGTTCCAAAAACTTCATGGCAAGGAAGTATATGGTGGCACCGGCATTGGGCTTGCCATTGTAAAAAAAATAGTAGAGAATCACAACGGTACCATTACAGCAACTAGCGAATTAAATAAAGGGGCACAGTTTGATATATATATTCCGGCGTAATTGTCAGTAGTAAGGAGTAAGGAATAAGGAGTAAGGAGCTGACGCCATCCCGATAAATGTCGGAAGGTACTAACTACTGTTTACTAACTACTGACTACTGTTTACTGATTACTGATAATTATTAGCCACGAACTGGTTTTAATTATAAACAAATTTTACAATATGTAAATTATGTAACTTATTGCTTAAGTTATGTAACATTTTAATTTTATGTGTGCCCACCTTTGTTGCCTTATCAATTAAAATAGAAATGAAAAAGATTAAAGTCGATCAGGATCCTAATAGCATGTTAAATAAAAAAACAAATGAGGATTACAACAATGAAAAACCCAATCCCAACGATCCTAATTTAAAAAGCGGCAATCAAAACCCAGGTGGTGAAAATATGGAAAAAAATAATAAGGAAACACCAAGACAAAAAATAAAAAGAGCAATTGTTAAACACAAATAATCATGGCTAAATATTCCAAAAAAGCCCAGGAAAAAATCGAAAAGGTGATGCATGAATTTAAGCATGGGGAATTAAAATTTGGCAAAGGCGGAAAAGGTGGAAAAGTAAAAAGCCGCGAGCAGGCAATAGCCATCGGTATAAGTGAAGCACGGGAAGCCGGACTAAAAGTTCCGAAGGAAAAGAGTTAATCAAAAATAAATAAAAACAATTAATTAAATACAAATAACCATGCCACTATTAAAAGTAATCGAACTCTTAGCTGAGTCAAAAAAAAGTTGGGAAGATGCAACACAAAATGCAGTTGCCGAAGCCTCAAAAACCATCCGCAACATACGCTCAGTGTATGTAGAAAATTTAACAGCCCAAGTGGATAAAGGAAAAATTAAACACTGGAGGCTAAACTGTAAAATAACTTTCGAAGTGGATTAGTAGCAAGTTAACCTTTAGCAGCATTTGTTTTAGTATTAATGATTTCATTGCTATTCTTATAGGATGCAGTTTCGGTATTATTTGCTCCTTTTATAGTATTTTTAGTTCTTATTGTAGGTATATTTTTTTGAAGCAATGAAAGCACTAACTAAATATTTAAAACACCGAAGAGATGCTATTACTTTTATATTGGAAAAACCCAAGCAGGCATATATCCCTGCTACTTTTCACAAGCTGCGGGTTGAAATTAAAAAGCTTAATGCTTTTTTTGAATTAATAAATTTTTGCTCAAAGGGTTTTAAGCGAAAAGAAACATTTAAGCCATTTAAATTTATTTTCCGTAAGGCAGGAAAGGTGAGAGAACTTCAAGTAGAAGAGGCGATGTTTAAAAAATATTTCCTTAACAATTTGCTCAAAGATTACAAGAATAGTTTAAAAAACCTACGCTTAAAAGAACGAAAATATTTTTTTTCAATTTTAAATAAAACGTTTATTGCACGGCTTAAAAAAGCATACAGCAAAACTTTACCTTTCCTTGCACAGATAAATAAAAAAAAGGGGAAGCATTATATGGAGAAGAAGAAGGGGAAAATTGAGAAACTCCTTAATCAAAGCACTGTGCAAACACCAAATATTCATGCACTGCGTATGCAATTAAAGAAGTTTAATTATGCCCGGAATAGCATGAATTTGGAGAAGCAAAATGTGCCACCGTCAAAGAAAGATGTTTTGCCTGAGCTTATGGGGAAATGGCACGATTTACAAGTTATAATCAGACATCTGAAAAAAGCAATAGATACTTATGGAATAAATCCAAAAGAGGTAAAACAACTTGAAAAAATAAAAGCAAAATTTTCTTCTGACAGCGAACTGCTATTTAATGAAATAAACATAGCCATACCAACATCAGAATTTTTCCCAGTTGTATAATAGCATATATATAATTGTTTTCTAAATCATTTATAATTTAAAAATTTATGTGTTTTTCAGCCAGTGCAAGTTTCGGAGCAGGTATTGTTCTTTCTGTAATAGGCGTTGCCTCAATAAAAAAAGTGCAATCCCCATCACAAATTGTTTTTGCAAGTATTCCCTTGATTTTTTCTGTTCAACAAATTGCAGAAGGTTTTTTGTGGTTGGCTCTGTCAAATCCAGTTTATGCTTCATTGCAACAGGTAACAACCTATACTTTCCTGTTCTTGGCACAGGTTGTTTGGCCCCTATGGATTCCTTTGGCAATATTACTGGTAGAAAAGGAAGATAAACGTAAAAAAACACAAAAATTATTAGTTGCAATAGGCGTACTGTTATCATTCTACCTGGCCTATTGTTTATTGTCGTATAATGTTCAGGCAAAAATAATTGGTTATCATATTTCATACGAACAAGATTATCCTGCCCAACTTAGAATCTCTGGCGGAGTGCTTTATTTTATTGCAACTATTGCTCCACCTTTTTTTTCTACTATTAAAAGGATGTGGCTCTTGGGTGTAGCAATCTTAATTTCTTATATTATTACAATTATATTTTATGAAGATTATTTTGTTTCCGTTTGGTGTTTTTTTGCTTCGGTTATAAGTATATCGATATTTATAATTATGCAGAAAATTAAAAAATTGTATAAAAAAGCCTTTGCCGCCTCTTAGGTTTCTAATATCCCTCTTCAAAAATGCGTGAATGATATAACTTATATAAAAAGTTATGTAACACTTCTAATTTTAAGAGCATTCACCTTTGTCGGGTAATAATTCTGTTACAAATTAAATAAAAAAGTAAAATGGCAAATCCAACAAAAACTCCAACTCCTGTAAAAGGAAACTGGAACGAGCAAAAAACAAAGCTCAAAACAAAATTCCCAACCTTAACAGATGCAGATTTGCACTACGAGGAAGGTAAAAGAGATGCGATGCTGACCAAAGTTCAGAACAAACTTGGTAAGACAAAAGAACAATTGTCTACAATTATTGCAGCACTTTAATTTAAGGATTAAAAATTGGGCCATAAGTCGTAAGTGCGAACATTACTTACGACTTACGACTCAATATCTCATTAACAATTAACTATTCAAAAACAATGAAAGATATTAAAAAAGACCAAGAGGTTAGAGATAACCAAAGGGATAAGCAAAAAGAAAGCAGTACCCCGCAGCAAAAACCTTCTACAGAATCTGAAGATGATAAAGAAGATATGATAGCGGATCACGACAAGCAAAAAAAAACGGGTATCCCGCAACAAGAACCTTCACCCATATCTGAAGATGGTAATGAAGAGATTGAGGTAAAACCACATAAACATGATTTTACAACTCCGACAGGAGGAGAAAATATTGTAGATTAATAAATAGAACAAAACAAGTTTTTGCAAACTATTGATTGGAGTTATTTAATTAGATGGATTATAAAGACTATTATAAAGTATTGGGAATAGATAAAAAAGCTACGCCCGATGAAATAAAAAAGGCTTTTAGAGCCTTAGCCGTAAAATATCATCCTGATAAAAACGCAGGGAACAAAGAATCGGAGGAGAAGTTTAAAACTGTAAATGAAGCCAATGAGGTATTAAGTAATCCTGAGAAACGGAAAAAGTATGATGAGCTGGGAGAAAATTGGAAGCAATACGAACAGAGCGGAAATCAGAGAAGTAGTAATCCTTTTGGCGGTGCAAATCGTGGTCAGAATTATTATAACAATGAACCATTTGGGAATGGCAGAGAATCAGATTTTTCAGATTTCTTTGAACAATTTTTTGCAGGCCGAACAAATAGTAAAAGCAAGACCCAGGATAGAAACGGAAACTATAATAATACCCCTAATTTTAAGGGCGGTGATTATGAAACTGAAATGGAGATTACTTTGGAAGAAGCCTATCACGGCACCAACCGCATCATTAAATTAGAAAATGAAAAGCTTCGCATTACTACCAAACCTGGTGCTTATAATGAGCAGCAATTAAAAATAAAGGGCAAGGGAGCGAAAGGTAGCAGCGAAAAATATCGCGGAGATTTATTTGTTCGCATTAAGGTAAAGCAGCATCCACAATTTGTGCGTAAAGGAAATGATTTATATTATACAAATCCTATTGATTTATATACCGCGGTATTGGGAGGGGAAATTATTGTAAACACTTTATCTGGACAACTGAAAATAAAAATTGCAGAAGGAACCCAAAATGGTAAAACCATTCGACTAAAAGGAAAAGGTATGCCTGTATATGAGAAACCTACTGTATTGGGAGATTTATATATTAAATTACAAGTAGTAATTCCAGATAAACTTACTGACAAGCAAAGGGAATTATTTGAACAAATAAAATCAACAGTATAATTTAGAACCTTATGAAAACGGCCCATATCACTCATTACTTCTCAAATGAAAATCAGTGTGCATCAAATGAATTTGAAGATGCTTATTATAGCTCCAAACTTAAATATTCACTTGGGCACTTAACATTTATCGGAAATATTTCGCATGAATTTGCGATGGAAGCATTGCAAAAATCATTACAGGTATGTTATCTGGCAGGTATTAATAGTAAACATCATTTTAAGCAAATATATATATATGATTTGAATACCGGAATGCTTCATATTGATTGGCTTATGAGTAAAAACGGATTTAATTTAATGGTTATACAAATTCCTTCATCAAATGAAAAAATGGCAAGGTGGTTATGGGAATTGGCAGATTTATAATACTTTAAATTATTCCCAATATTGTGCAATATAATAGAACTGAGTTTTGTTGTCGGTTATCAGTGTCATACGGCGATAACAATACCGACAACAGATATACATCCCGCATACTTGCGGGAACAGATAACTTATTATTTTACGTTTCTTTTATTGCCTAATATAAATGTGTGAATAATGTAAAAAAAATACGATAATATGTAACAAAGGATGTATTTAACAACCTAATTTTGCATTGAAATAATTCACTTAATTTAAATAAACAAAAAAATGAAAAACTACATTAAAATGAAAAACTACATTTTACCGTTCGCATTAATCATGATTTTAATATCATCTGCATGCAACAGGGACAATGCAAGCATGGAAGTAAGGATGACCGATGCTGCTGGAGAGTATGACAAGGTTAATATAGATATACAAGGCATATCTGTAAAATTTGAAAAGGACACCGCTAAATGGGTAGAACTTACCGCAAACAAGGGCGTATATGATTTGCTCATGTTCCAAAATGGTATTACAACTGTGGTTGCTACCGGAAACAGCCTTCCAAAAACCACTGTTAAAGAAATACGTTTTGTTCTTGGAACCAATAACTCAGTAGTTGTTCAGGGAGTAAGTTACCCCTTGGTACTTTCAAGCCAAGATGAGAGTGGGCTAAAAATAAAGATATCTAAAAAACTGGAAAAGAATTTGAATACAGTTACCATCGATTTTGATGCTGCCCAGTCTATTGTTAAAGAAAACAATGGTATATACAGGTTAAAACCTGTTTTAAAGCTTAAATAGATTGTTTTTAATGTGAGTGTGGTTTCATGCCACAAAACAAAAAACCCTTTCTGGAAACAGGAGGGGTTTTTTGTTAATCGATAGTCTTAACTATTGGCAATATAAATAATACCGAAACTTTCAAAAAAACTTTCGTCATCTGATAGCTATCTAATGCGAAGGAATAGTGCGTATGCCAAAGCGAGGGACGACGAAGCAATCTCAGGGAGTAGTACTCGCCGTGAGATTGCTTCGTCGGAAGCCTCCTCGCAATGACGTAGGAAATTATGGATGAGGTCTTGAATATTAAACCCTTGTTGGTGGTATAAATATATCTTCCTGATGTCTGCTTTAAAGTTGCAAATTACCAAACGTGTGAATAATGCAACTTATTTCCAAAAACATGTAATACTTCGACAAAATAACCCCTATATTTTTGTGGCATGAAAAAATCAATTAATATAACAAAAAACAAAATCATGAAAAATTTAAAAAATCTAACCCTGCTTATGGCAGTAATTTCTATGACAACAGCTTTTACAAGTTGCAAAAAGAAAGATACTGTTGTTGACCCTCCTCCAGTTGTTAAAACTGTAATTACAGTTACATCGCCCACTGACGGTGCTTCACAAATATCTGGTACTGGCTTTGTATTGGCCTTTGGTGCCAATAGTGACAATGGCTTGAAAAGAGTTGTTGTAAAATTCAAATCCGCTACAGGTATTGAAACCACAAAATTTGATACTGCTCTTACTGCACAACCAACCAGTTTCAATTTTTCCAGAAATTATATTGTAGGATCTGTAGGTACTGAAACTTATACCATTAGTGTAACTGACAAAAAAGACAATATAGAAACCAAGTCTATTAATGTGAAATCTATAACAGGTTTTGCCAATGAAGCTTTTGGTAAATTCTATCATATACTTGGATCTTACGCAGGTGCTTATGATTTGGATAAAAGCGTAGAACGCTCCATTGCCGACGCTGATGCAGATAAAGATATGTCGAACAATGATGCTGCTGGTGTTTTCACAGGTGGCTGGGAAGCTAAAAACAGTACCATGTATGTAAAATCTTCTACCTTTAACTATACGAATGGTACCTCTTATGATGCAAAAAATGATTATGCAGCAGGTACTCCCAGTAATAAAGTTACAACCCCTGTTAATGGTGATATATATATTGCCAAGTTAAGAGGTGTTGATACCTATATTGTTATTAAAATTATTGCCAACGAAACTTTAAATAACGAATGTGGATGTAGCAATAAAGGGAAATTGTCTTTCAATTTTAAAAGGACTTTGTAAGTAAAAATAGCCTAAATTATATTTATTCAATGTATAGTTAAGCGTAAAATATTATCATAGAAAAACCAACCCTAACCGGTTGGTTTTTTCTGTTAAAAAGAATAGAATTCTTTTTAACTCCCGATAGCTATTGGGATTGCATTGCCCTAAAGGGACTTCAGTTTTGACCAACATCTTTTTACTCCCGATAGCTATCGGAATTGCATTCCCTCTGGGACTTAAAACGCAAATTCATTATATTATATTAGTCCCTTTGGGGACACAACAAATAGCGAACTGCTTCCTTTGGGCCATACAAAAGGCTAAACGCATAAAGGCCGCCATAGTGGGCAGCCTTTTACGCTATAAAAAACAACCCAGATAGCTATCGGGGTAAACCCTTAAATCAAAGAAAAAATTTCTTTGAACATTGTAAATGTATATAATAGGTTTTTTGATCCGAAGCTTCGGATTGTGCAATGGGTATTGGGTTTTGCGAAGTTGACTCCGTCACGATAGGTTTGGGATGCAGATTCGGGGGGCGGGATTACGAAACGTGAACCGAAGCGGTTTCAGGATTCGGGGGTTGCTGACGCCTCCAAAAGCTGATATATCCGTACATGAAATTGGGGAACTAAAACTTGTAGTGGGTTTTATAGAATTGCATATAGGCGAATGTAATCACCAAACCCGAAACCAAGCCTTCAACCATAATAGATGCTGCCGCCGCAACAGGGTCAAGGTTTGATCCCATCAATGAAGTTTTATCCTTGAGTTGCAAAATGAGTTCAGGGTCAATTTGTCTGAAATAGACATATATAAATAAGGCGAATATGGAAACACTTAATGCGGTAGTAAGACAACCCAATC
>JAYVCI010000201.1:0-14888 GCA_043750035.1 Chitinophagaceae bacterium | reverse complement strand
CTACTGACTACTGACTACTGACTACTGACTACTGACTACTTCCCACTTTAAATAGAAAATACTAAATAGAAAATATAAAATATAAAATGAAAACTCTAGTCACCACCACCACCTTGCTTGTAGCATTGTTCTTTAACAGCAATTCAAATGCTCAGGTACAAACCACGCAGGTAAATACTGTTACAGTTTCTATCGAAAAAGATGAGGATGCAATCAATATCAATTGGAGCACGATGCGTGAGGCAAACACCAGTTATTTTATCACCCAAAAATCTACTGATGGAACACACTTCATCAATATTGCAACCAAGACCGCATTTGGCGGTTCACTGTTTCCACGTGCATATGAAACTGAAGATATTTGCGATACAGATACTGTTATATTTTACCGCGTTGTGCTTGTATTAATGGGTGGAGAACGTGTCATATCAGCCCCTGTTGAATATAATAAACCATTTGTGCCAGCTATTGATACTGTGGGTAATAGCATTGCTAAAAAATAATTTTTCTCAGGCTTAGAAATATTCTATTGATAACTTACCTTTGACCACTTTAATAAAATTCTAACCCTTAACTAATTCAATCTATTATGTCAACCATGTCCAACAATTTTACTCCGTTCTATCAACCGAGAGTTTATTATTTTCAAAGTACCACAAATGAAAACGACTACTATGCGGTAGTGCTAGTCGATTTGTATGTAACAAACAACTATTGGATTCCCGGTGGTATACTGCAATCTAATTTGGCTATCGGCTCTGACGGTATTAATCTTACGCTCAATTTGGGCACTATTCTTACTGCCACTAGCCCTGGTGTGTTACAGTTACAAACTTATTGTACCAATATTTTGTTTTATCCCAGTATGCCCACTGCACCTTTCCCAACTGTTACTGCAAGTACTTCTAACACCAACCCTATTCTGCCTCCAAGCGTTGGTGTTACCAAACAAATTAAAACAGTAAAACTAGATACTGGGCCAAGCACAACGCCTGTCCTTCATCAATGCAGACCCATTATTGTGCAGTCAGCTACAAATAACTGGCAAAATTTTGTATCAGCTTTAGTTGATCTTAATGGTAATGAGGCGATAGCAAGTACTATATTAAATGGTAGTCCAACTATATATCAGGGGGTACTCACTTTTTCAGGTTCAGGTACTGTACCTTTTACTGCATTTATGCCCCTATATCCGTCATTTGGTCCAGGCCAAAGTGGCCAAGTTACGCAAGTTCAGTTAGCCGACTATACATCCCCAGCTCTTACAGGTACCTACGATTATGCCAGCCCAATTATATTATAAAAACTAAAGATCGGCTTAAATTGAAATAATGCGATATATATATTCATTTTTATTGTTTTTTAATATTTCGTATCATTCTTTTTCCGTCAATAAATCAGATACTAGTAATATATATAATTTGTTTGTGAAAGCAAAGCAAGTGCAGAAGTCTAATTCAGATTCTGCATTTGCTTTAGCGAAAGAAGGCTATAAATTATCGCAGGAAATACGCTATACAAGGGGTATGGGTATGGCCTTCATGCGTATGGGAAGTATTCTGTGCGATAAAGGAAATAATGATGAGGCATTATTATATTCGCACCAAGCTTTAAATATAAGAATACAGCAAGGAGATATAACAATGGCAGCTGCTACTTGTAGTCAGTTAAGCTATATATTCAATGTTGTCGGTGTAAAAGATTCAGCTTTTTTCTACTTATATAAAGGTCTTCGCTATTATGAAGTGGCAAAAGACCCAAATGGTTTGGCTAATACATATAGTGAACTTGGTCGACTTTTTAATGATTATAAAGACTCTGTAAAAGCCTTGAAATACTTGGAGCAGGCATTGCAGATATTCTTAAAACTTAATGATTTTGAAGATATAACCGCAGGTTACTCAAATTTAGGTGATTTTTATTTCGGATCCAAAAATTATCAAACGGCTCTCAAGTATTATAATAGCTCCTATCGTGCAGCTGCTAAGGCAGGGAATATATATAATATAGCGAATAGTTATAATAATATGGCTTTATGCTATACCAATTTAAAAGAGTATGAAAAAGCCAAACTTCATTATTTTATTGCCAATAGTTATTATTTACAAGAAGGGTATAAAAATGATATTGCCCTTGTTTATTATAATTTGGGAATATTGTATGATAATACCAATAAGCTAGATAGTTCATTGTTTTTCTTTGATAAGAGTTTAGCATTATCTCGTGAAATTAATAATCCCAATTATGTTGCAAACTCGCTCAAATACCTCGCTTATGTATATTCCCGCAAAGGCGATTTTTTAAAGGCATATAATTATCATATACAATATACAGAGTTAAGCGATTCGTTGCTCAATAATGAGAAAGTGAAGCAAATAGCCAATATGCAAACCAAATATGAAACGGAGAAAAAGGAACAGCAAATTGCTTTGCTCGATGAACAGAATAATTCAAAAGCAGCACAAAGAAATTTTTTGATTGCAGGTAGTATTGTATTATTACTTGGGTTATTTGTATTGGGATTTTATTATATACAAAGAAACAGATTGGCAAAAAAGAACGAACAAATATCCCAACAAGAAATATCGAAATTACTCAATGAACAAGAACTTAAATCATACAATGCAATGATAGAAGGGCAAGAAGAAGAACGCAAACGCATCGCCACCGATTTGCACGACAGGCTTGGGAGTATGCTCTCTACCGTGAAATTATTGTTCAGCAGTTTGGATACAAAAATAGATAAAGCACAAGAAGAAAATACCAAACAATATATAAAAGCAAATGAATTATTAGATGAAGCTTGCGTAGAAGTGCGTCGCATATCGCATAACCTCAGCACAGGCATGGTGATGAGTTTTGGACTAGTTGCAGCATTGCAGGAACTTTGTGAAAGTATAGACAATAGTAATATCATAAAGTGTAAATTATTGGTATATGGAATGGATGAAAGGCTGGAGCAAAAAACAGAAATTGGTATATATAGAATGATACAAGAATTGTTCAATAATATATTAAAACATGCCAAAGCAAAACAAGTAACGGTGCAGCTCAATAGGGTAGAGGACGCCATAAACGTAACGGTAGAAGACGACGGCGTGGGCTTCAATTTGGAAGAAAAGCGAAAAAGCGGAGGCATGGGATTGGGTAATCTTGAAACTAGGGCCACACAATTAAATGGTGCATATCATGTAGATTCGAAACCCGGAAAAGGTACCATATCTATCATAGAAATTCCAATAAACAAAACAACAATATGATAAATATTATAATAGCCGACGATCACCAAATGTTTATTGATGGCATCAAGTCGTTATTGAAAACAAATAAAAATATGTCTATTGTGGGTGAGGCAAATAATGGTGTACAACTATTAGAAGTATTAGCACAAACTCCTGCAGATATTATACTGATGGACGTGAACATGCCCGAAATGGATGGCATTGAGGCCACCAAGCAAGTTTGCCAGAAATATCCCAATATAAAAGTTTTGATGCTTACTATGTTCAATACCCGTGATTATATAGAAAAACTGTTACGTGCCGGAGCTCATGGTTATATATTAAAAAATACAGGCAAAGAAGAACTACACGAAGCAATAGAAACATTGATACGCGGTGAATCCTACTTTAGCAAAGAAGTAACTGAACGCATCATGGAAGGCCTGCAAAAAAAGAAGGCGGCTGAAAGTAATCCAATGATGGTAGAACTTACCGAACGCGAAAAGGATGTATTAAAACTCATTGCCCAAGAACTCACCACCCAAGAAATTGCTGATAAACTATATATAAGTTTTCATACCGTAGAAACACATCGCAAAAATTTGATAAGCAAGCTAGGCGTTAGAAATATTGCGGGACTTGTGAAGTATGCCATGATGAATGGGTTTGTGGAGTAGTTTTTTGTCGGTTAAATTGTTTAGAAGAATAAAACAAGGATCAATAATTTTCTAGATGAATTATGAATATATTTTAACTAGGTATATCAATTTTCATTACCTTTGAAACCTCAACAGGATTCTAACCCTTAACCAAGTATTGTTATGTCAAGCATGTCTGATGACTTAACGGCCATTCTATCAGCCCCGTGTATTCTTTGTGCAAAGGGATTCAAATCCAAACACCTTTCAGATTTAGTATTATGGCCATAAAATAAAATCCCAGCAATGAGATATATTATTTATATTTTACTTTTTCATGTTTCGGATATGTCCCTAGGTCTCGATAAGGCCAAAGGAGCAGACACTTTAAGCATATATAATATATTTATCAGTGCTCAGCAACTCCAAAATACCAATCCTGACTCTTCATTTGTATTGGCAAAGCAAGGACTAAGTTTATCAAAGGAAATTAATTATGAACGCGGGATTGGTATGGCCTTTATGCGAATGGGAGGTATTCTTAATATTAAAGGATCAACAGAAAGTGCCATACAATATACCAAAGAGGCGTTAAATATACGAATTAAAATTAAAGACCTTATTGCAGCAGCTTCCACCAGTAGCCAGTTAAGTTATATATATAATACTATAGGTAAAAAGGATTCGGCATTTTATTATTTATATCAGGCCATTCATTACAGTGAAACTGCCCAAGACTCTGGAGGTATAGCTAATTCCTATACTGAATTGGGAAGATTGTTCAGTGAATATAGCGAAAATGAAAAAGCACTCAAATATTTACAACAAGCATTGGATATATTATTAAGATTGGATAATCTTGATGATATTACCGCTGGGTATTCAAATCTAGGAGATTTTTATTTTAAAGAAAATGATTTCCATAGAGCACTGGCCTACTATAATAGTGCATACTCTAATGCCAAACTGTCGGGGAATATTACCAATATTGCAAATTCAAATATTAATATTGCATTATGTTATAATAATTTAAAACAATATAAACAAGCCAAATCCCATTATCGTGCAGCTTTAGAATTTTATATTCAACAAGATTTTAAAAGCGATATTGCCTTGGTATATTACAATTTGGGAGTATTATATGAACATACAAATTTGTATGATAGTTCATTGGTTTGCCTAAATACAAGTCTTTCAATTTCACGCACCATTAATAATTCGACCCAAGTAGCAAATTGTTTAAAAGATATTTCTTTTGTGTATTCCCAAATAGGCGATTACAAACAAGCATTTGTTTATCAACTTCAATACGCAGCTTTAAAAGATTCATTACATAATAATGAGAAAGTGAAACAAATTGCTGAAATGCAAACCAAATATGAAACAGAAAAAAAGGAGCAACAAATTGCTTTTTTAGATGAGCAGAATATAGCAAAAGCATATCAGCGTAATTTCTTTATTATATGTTTTATTTTGGTACTATTACTGGTTGGTGTTATTATAAATCGTTATCGATTAAAACAAAAGTCAAATACAGCACTCTCAAAAACATTGCAAGAATTAAAAGATACACAAAAGCAATTATTACAAAGTGAAAAAATGGCCACCTTTGGTGCTGTGGCAACTCGAGTGGCTCATGAAATTTTAAACCCTTTAAATTTTGTCAATAACTTTTCACAGTTTTCCGAAGGTTTAATTGATGACTTAAAAGAAGCAAAAACCGACGAAGAAAAAGAAGAAATCTATAATAATTTAAAATCCAATCTCCAAAAAATCATGCACCATGGCAAACGGGCAGGAGCCATTGTGAAGGAATTAATAGAACATACCCGAGCTGGCACCGCTCATGAATATTTTGAAGAGGATACTACTAATCCGTAGAAATTACATATCAGTTTTAATACCGTGGAAACACACCGAAAATTTTTAACAAGTAGGCCAGGAATGAGGAATATTGCTGGCTTGGTGAAGTATGCAGTGATGAATGGGCTTGTGGAGTAGGGTATTAGTAATAGGTTAAATTAGCCGTTAATCAGATACTGAAATAATCCCGATAATTATCTGGACAGCATGACGGTTTGTATAGGGTGACGGTTTCTATTCTCGCTGTTTATCGCATCCGATAGCTATTGGATGACGGATTTTTTTTTCGTATTATTTCTTCTTGGGGGCCAGGGATGTTAAATATTCTTTGGTAAGGGGTTTATTTACAAACGATACCCAATCGCCAAATGACAGTGCCCGTTCTTGATCCATCGGGTTTATAGAGCTGGTAAGCAAATGCACAGTAACACCTTGCCTAAACTGTACACCAAGTTTTAGGAACTCTTCTATAAACTGGAACCCATCCATAATGGGCATATTGATGTCCAGAAAAATCAGTTGGGGTTTTATATCAGACGGCAGGTCCTTGTTTCGTTGTATGTTGAGTAAAAACTCCAGGGCACTTTTGCTGGAGGTGTGTACATATATTTTATTGGAGAGGTTACATCCCTCTATCATTTTTTGATTAATGAAATTATCAATTTCGTTGTCATCTATAAGCATTACCGAAGTATATGCTGTTTCATTTTTCTTCATATTGATTTTTTTGATTTGGTTTCAGGGCAAATATTGGTAGATTAATCTGTAAAAACAAATTTTATTTTGTAATTTTCCTACGTTTCAATTCTTTTTCTATCAATTGCAGCTCTCTACCTGCCTGTCCTTTTGCCGAGGTATTCTCCTGTGCACGCCTTATCAGGTAGGGTATGACAGATTTTACTGGGCCGTATGGAACATACTTAGCCACCTTATACCCAGCGGCTGATAGGTTGAAACTAATATGGTCGCTCATGCCCAAAAGTTGTGAAAAATACACACGCTCATCGTTGGGTGCAATTTTTTTACCGCTCATCAAATCTACCAATAGCATAGAGCTCGCCTCATTGTGCGTACCTGCACAAACATAAGTATTGGCAATATGCTCAGTGCAGAACTTTAGTGCTTCGTTATAATCGTGGTCACTGCTTTTTTTATCGGGTTGGATAGGCGAGGGGTAATTGAGTTGCCGGGCCCGCAATCGTTCTTTTTCCATATAGGCACCACGCACCAGTTTTACGCCCATGTATATATGATGTTCCACACACAGGGTATGCAGTTTCTTTAGATAGTCAAGCCTGTCATGCCGGTAAAGTTGTAAAGTATTATATACTATTGCGGTGTTTTTATTGTAGCGTTGCATCATGGTTTCGGCCATAAGGTCTATGGCATTTTGAATCCAGCTCTCTTCCGCATCTATAAAAATTCTTACATGGTTATCGTGTGCGGTTTTGCAAATCCTGTCCACACGGGCAGCGGCTTTTTCAAAATCGTGCTGATTGTAGGGTTGGTTTTCGGTGAATGCTTGCAACAAATCGTGGGGGAAAACACCGGTTACTTTAAACACCGTGAAAGGGATGGCGGCATTGCCTTTGGCTTTTAGTATGGTGCCAATAGTTTCAGTGGTGGTATGTTCGTACGATTGGTCATTGCCCTCGCCCTCAACTGAATAGTCTAATATAGTGCCTACATGGTATTTCTTGAGCAGTTCAATGGTCTTGCTGCACTCTTCAATATTTTCACCGCCACAAAACTGGGCGAAGATGGTTTTTTTGATGAGTCCAGTAATTGGGATACGCAGTGCAAATGCAATTTTTAACAGGGTTGGACCCATATTCACAAACCAATTAATGCCCATGGCACGAAATAATAAGTGGGCTTTTTTTAATTCACCATTGCTTTTTGATTGGAAGGCAATGGCGGTGTCATTCATCGAAATCGGGGTCGTCATTTAGTAAGAAAAAATAAATCTGTCGGCAAAAGTAAATCACAATTCATCAGATTGTAGCTTTGCCGTGTGCAACACAAACAGTTTTTATATAACGCAGAAGAATTAGAAAAAATTTTGAAGGGCTATCCTGAAATTATTGTACTGGCCGATGAGAACACTTCTGTGCATTGCCTGTCCATTATTGAACCGCTCCTGAAAAATATAAAAGAAACTATTATTATAGCAACAGGGGAAGAAAACAAAACCATACAAACCTGCGAAAAAGTTTTTGAAAAACTGATGGCGGCTAGCACCACCCGCAATGCTTTATTACTCAATGTAGGTGGTGGAATGGTGTGCGACCTCGGTGGTTTCTGTGCATCAGTATATAAACGTGGAATAGATTGTATAAATATTCCAACTTCGTTATTATGTATGGTTGATGCAGCATTTGGAGATAAAACAGCCGTTAATTTTTTGCAGACCAAAAATATGATAGGTACATTTTATGCACCCAAAACAGTTTACTATAATACCGATTTCCTAAGCACCCTGCCACAGCGGCAATTATATAATGGCTTTGCCGAGATGTTGAAACATGGATTGATAGCATATTCAGATTACTTTGAAGAGCTTTGTGAAATTGACTTGAATGATACCCCACATTTGTTAAAACATATACAAACTTCAATAGACATCAAACAACAAATTGTAGACGAAGACCCACACGAGCACGGGCTACGCAAAATACTAAATGCCGGCCACACCATAGGCCACGCACTGGAGGCTACACAAAAAGATATATACCATGGCGAAGCAGTTGCCTGGGGCTTGGTGGCCGAGGCAAAACTATCGAACGAGCTGGGGATATTGCCCTCAGATCAACTTGATGTTATAGAAACCTGTATCAATAAATATTACAAAGAAAGCAAACCAAAAGATATAGATTATAATTTGATGCTGGAGAAAATTAAGAACGATAAAAAAAACACCAATGAATATATAAGTTTTAGTTTATTGCAACAGATTGGTGCCTGTGGGTATGATATAGAAGTGGAACTGGATGTGGAAGTGATGGAGCGGATACTGGGATAGTATATAGACGAAAGTATAAAGATAGCACACTTATATGTTAAGAACATTTGCAGGACTATTCAACTACTTCGTAGTTGCTTTCAAGCGGGTTATTTACCCTCTGCATTTCATGCAGAGTTATTCAAATTATCCCGATTATTCGGGCCCCTTCAGGATTTTTATGGTTCGATAATTATTGATTATGATATTGCAACTCTGAAAGAGTTGAATTTGAATAACCCCTAATGAAATTAGGGGGAACAAATAAAACGAATAACTACAACTCTGAAGGAGTTGAATAATGTGACCCGTTATTTACCCTCTGCATTTCATGCAGAGTTATTCAAATTAAATCCCTTCAGGATTTTTATTCATATAGTTTTTTGACGCAATATATCAACTCTGAAAGAGTTGAATTTGAATAACCCCTAATGAAATTAGGGGAAACAAATAAAACGAGTATCTACAACTCTGAAGGAGTTGAATAATAATGGACCAATAAGAACTAAACTAAAAAAATATATGTATAAAGCTGAAGTCCCTTTAGTGGCGAAACAAATAGGTCTTCCGAACACCTGTGGTGGGGACACCATCCATGTACAAGAGAAGTAAAAGATATATAATTCAACAGCTTTCTGATTGGTGGGGAAATAAACGAAGTAAATAAAAATATAAAATAATAATTACAAAATGTAAAATATTACACTATTCCATCATCCTATTTCCCACCCACACAAATCTCTTGCTTATATAATCACTATTGGTGAAACTGGCATTTCCTGCGGGGTTGCCACCTGTTACATGGAAATCGGAGAAGGCGGCGTGGGAGTTTACGAAGGCAGCACCACCCAGGTTGAAAGAAACAGGTGTATATACTTGGTTCATGGTTTCTTCTATGTGTTGCATAATAGTTTTATCGGTACAAAAAGCTAAACAGGTGATGGCACCAATTTCAACACTCAAGTTTTTTGTGATACGCAAAGACTCTTCCGTGTCCTGCGTTTTTATAATAAAGGCGATAGGGCCGAAACATTCCGTTTTATATATTTTTTCGTCGGCAGTGGTGAGTTCAATTACGGCGGGTGAATACACACGGGCATGTTCAAATTCTGGATTGGCAATACCTTTGCCGGCCAATAATAAATTGCCGCCTATATTGCCCGCATTTTGCAAACGTTTCAAAGTGGCTTCGCTTTGTATGGCACCTAAAATATGCGGCCCCATTTTGGGATTGTCAACCAAATCGGTAATAGCCTGCACAATGGAATTTCGGGCATCTTCGTAGCTTAAATGCCCTTCGGCAGTATTAATTCCCGATGCGGGAATATATATATTTTGTGGTGCGGTACACATTTGACCACTATATAAACTTGCTGAGAAAGCGATATTGCCCGCTACTGCTTTTATATCTTTTACAGAGTCGAGTATTACACAGTTTACGCCCGCTTTTTCGGTAAATGTAGTTTTGCCCGGAATTAATTCAATATAATCACCAAACGCTGAACTACCTGTAAAATCAATCAGTTTCACGTCTTTATGTTCGGCCAATTGTTTGGTAACAGGATTGTCAACAGTATCTACTGCAAGCTGCACTACCATAGGGTCGATGCCATTTTCTTTTAATAGTTTTTGTATTTCAGCAATAACAATGGCAATAGGCAGGATAGCTTTGGGATGCGGTTTTACAATACATACATTGCCACAAATTAAATTGGCAAAAAGGCCAGGAACAGTATTCCAAATAGGGAAGGTGCTGCAACCAATTACGAGGCCAATTCCTTTGGGCATGGCTTTAAAATTCTTCTGCAAAGTGAGGTCGAACTTGCCCATGGGTTTGGTCCAGGTGGCATTGGGTTCGATACTGGTGAGTTGCTGATAACCGATGGCAATGGCTTCAAGTGCTCTGTCATTGGCATGCGGGCCTGATGCCTGGAAACTCATCATATAAGCTTGTCCGGTGGTATGCATGGTAGCATAAGCTATTTCGAAGAAACGGGTTTTAATGCGTTCCAAACTTTCCACCAATAGTCCAGCACGGTTTTGTACACTGGTTTTGCTCCATAATAGCTGGGCTTTTATGGCACGACTTATAAGGATTTCGTTATTGCTTTGTGGGTATTTAACCCCAATGCCCAATTGCAGATAAGGCGAGAATTCATCACCAACCCAAGCCTCACCATCTTGCAACAGTTCTTTAAAATCGTGTGTCATTTGGGCTGAGAAAGCAGTTTTGCCAGCTTCGTCCATTCCCTCGCTGTATGCTTTGGGGTTTTCAGGATAAGGAGTCCAGAAGTTGCGTGATTTGGCTGCGGCGATTGCTTGTTCTATCAGTGTTTGGTGCTTTTCGAATAAGGTCATATTATATATTAATTTGTGTGCGAAATTAAGTATATATAACTAATAAAAAGAAATATTGTTTTGTAAATTCTTTGGATTTTCACACCTGGCTCCGCACAGCTTTAAGGAATAAGGGGTAAGGAGTAAGGAGTAAGGGATAAGGGCCTCCTCGATAGCTATCGGGACGGCGTCAGCTCCTTACTCCTTATCCCTTATCCCTTTTTTAACCAAATATCAAACTCCCTACCCGTATCATATTACTTCCACAAGCTACTGCAAGTTTATAGTCGCTGCTCATACCCATGGAGAGGTGTTGAAAATTAGGGTTATTTGAAAAATATTTCGATTGAACTTTATGATATAATTCACTTAAAAATTTAAACTCCGATTTGATTTTCTCTTGGTCAGAGGTATTGGTGGCCATTCCCATTAGGCCAGCTATTTGTATATGTTTGTATTGGTCCAGATTGTCCAATATATGATAGAGTTCCGTTTCATCCAACCCGAATTTTGTATCTTCATCAGCTATATACATTTGCAACAGACAAGGTACAACGCGATTAATTTTGGCAGCTTCTTTATCAATGGCCTGTAATAGTTTTTCGCTGTCAACAGAATGAATGAGGGATACAAAATCTATAATATATTTTATTTTATTGCTTTGCAAATGGCCGATTAAATGCCATTGTATATCATTGGGCAATAAATCTTTTTTGGATAATAGTTCTTGCACACGGTTCTCGCCAAATACTCGTTGGCCTGCATTATAGGCTTGTATAATAGTTTCAGCGGGATAGGTTTTGCTCACTGCTACAAGTGTGCAGCTTTCTCCTATTTGGGATTTGATGTTTTGTATGTTTTGGGGGATGGTGTTCATTTTATTATTACATTGTGCAATTTGTCATGCTGAGTTTATCGAAGCATAGACAAATTTGAACTGTACTCCCATGGCCGTCTTCGATAAACTCAGACTGACAGTTGTATTCCTCCTCGCAATAACGGTATATAAATTATTCAGCACTATGATTCAGCTTACTCTTTTTCCTGCTATATAAAAAGTATATAAACAATCCAACAACCAACCAAATACTAAAGTTTACCCAGTTTCTATAACCAAGTTCACTCATTAAATAAAAATTACTGAGTAGCCCGAAAACAGGGATGAAGGAGTAGTTTTTGATATATGCTCTAATGGTGATAAAAATACTTAATATGATAAACATGAGCAACGGTATTTTTTCGGGGAAGGGTTGTTTGGGACTGTTAAAGAAATTAAAAAACTCAGCCATCCCCTCAATATTAAATATAACAACAAGGGTAATAACAATTGCCCAACAAAAAGGCAGAATATATTTACTATTATAATAAGGAACTTTATAATGAATGTTTTCGGGATGTTCTTCTTTGGTTTCGTGGTTTAGTATAATAATACCACCACACACCAGTACAAAGGCAAACATGGTTCCTATGCTGGTAAGGTCAGTCATATCAGTAAGGGTGAAGAAGAGTGCAGGGACAGCAACAACGATTCCTGTTATAATAGTTGCGAAGGATGGTGTTCTATATTTTTTGTGAATCTTGCTAAACTTTTTGGGCAATAATCCATCACGGCTCATGCTCATCCATATACGGGGTTGCCCCATCTGGAAAACCAGTAATACACTGGACATGGCTATTACTGCACCTATAGAGATTATTAAACTGAATTGTTTCAAATCCAATTTGTCGAATACATAAGCCAAAGGATCATCTACTCCCAGCTCTTTGTAGTTAACCATTCCTGTTAATACCAATGAAATCAAAACATATAATACTGTGCATATTGCCAATGACCAAAACATGGAACGGGGCAAATCGCGTTGCGGGTTTTCGCATTCTTCTGCTGTTGTGGATATAGCATCAAAACCTATATATGCAAAGAACACACCTGATACTCCTTTCATCATTCCGCCCAAACCTTCGGGGAAGAAATCATTATAATAATCTACATTCACAAAAGCAGCACCTACACTTATCACAAATATGATAATAACCAGTTTGAGCAATACCATCATATTGCCCACACGCTTGCTCTCTTTCATGCCACGGTACACAAGGGCTGTAATTAATACCACAATACTAAATGCGGGAATATCTATAATACAACGTGTGCCAAATATAGTGGGTGCTTGCAACCATGCCTGATAACCTTCAAAATATTTGGGCGTATGCTTTACAAGTTCGCACGAACATATATTGTTCGTTTTTATATATTCAACAGCTTTTATATAGTTTTCGTGGGCGGTGCTATAATCACAAGTCATCCACTCAGGTATATGAAAATATTGTTGGCCATTTATGTGTATTCCATCCAATAGCGAAGTAAAATATCCCGACCAAGAAATGGCCACAGCTATATTGCCCACTGCATATTCCATGATTAATCCCCAACCAATTATCCAAGCAAACAATTCCCCAAAACTGGCATACGCATAAGTATATGCACTTCCTGAAATAGGAATTCTGCTGGCAAACTCGGCATAGCACATCGCAGAAAATGCACACGCAATTGCAGTTATAACAAATAACAATGAAACACCCGGACCACCTGCTGCTGCTGCATTGCCAATGGTGGAAAAAATACCAGCACCTATAATAGCTGCAATACCAAAGGCAGTAAGGTCACGAAGTTTTAGGTTTTTGTGTAGGGTATGTTCCGCCCCTTCCTCGTTGCGACTTTGCTTTAATATAGCATTCAGCGATTTTTTGCGGAACAGGGATTTCAAGGAATATATTTTTTAGAAATTATATATAATATTTCTTATTTTATTTTCTTAGTTTGCGAATGCCATATTTCACAGTTACTCTTGGTATCTACTTTTCGATGAACAAACGCCAATATTTTACAATTATCTTTATTCCAATTAGATAATAAAGGAACAGTTAGTTGCTTACGATATACTTTCCCGGTAGTAAAATTAGTTTTAAGATAAGTTCCATAATGGGAGGTGATAAAACCCCTTGCTACATTATCATGGACATAGAAAGTATCAATCTCTGCCAAACTATTTTCCTGTGGGTTAACAATTTTATCCTCAAGCATTATCAGTGATAAATAAACTGAATCTTTTACTTGTTCTGTAGCTGTAATATAGCAGGTAATTCTTACTGAATCATTAGTACTTACGATACTGTTCTCAATATCTATATTCAGCGGTGTCTTTATTGATAACTGATTGACAAGAGTAGTAGTCCAATTATTAACACTATTGGTCAAGAATTTCTTTTTAGAATTATTTATTATTCTGTCAAGTCCAATGGATGGTAAATTTTTATCAGTGCCAAAAATACTCATTAATTCAGCACCTTCTTTCAGTGTAAAATCTTGATAGCCGGTAAAATTAGTATAGGGTTTACCCAATGGATTATCAGTAGGGTGTATAGATAAAATATTCATTCTACCATTATTTGAGTTGGATAAATTCTTGGCAGCATCATGTGCGTTAGGACAATTTGCACAACGCACACCCGTATAATCTTCCATTAAGGAGTTTCTGGGTTGTGCACTTGGAATATTATTTATAGTATAAGTAGAATCAGATACTGAGTACAAATTAAAATATATTAAAGGTGGTTCTTCCCTGCATGATGAGATGATTGAAACAAGCATCGTGATATATAGTAAATTTCTCATAATATTTAATATTAAAAATTAGTTGATAATGAAAATTTAACACCGCTGAAAGCTGGTTCTACGCGGCATACACCGCCTGTGCAATTCATGCCTGCAACTTGTTTTACATAGCTAAGGGTGAATCGTGTGGCATGGTGTGTATACGAACCAAATAC
>JAYVCI010000200.1:0-23583 GCA_043750035.1 Chitinophagaceae bacterium | reverse complement strand
TTATACCATTACTTAGTTCAAAATAGTCCAAAACTATTTTGAACTTTAGTAATGTAATGCCGACCTAGTAGTTGTTTAGGCCACTTGCCAAAAAATAATTATTGGCCTAATACAAATACAGTTTAGGTATTAGCAGGAAGTTTGTTCAAAGCGATTTACATTTTTTAGTGTAAACCTATTTTAGGACAAGACAAGAGTATTTTTTTGTGCGGTGCTTTTCTTACTACAATGTTTTCGTTTCTCTCCAAAAGCATCTTCTGCATGGCGGTGTAAATGGTTGATAAACCTGCAACGGTTAATTCAGGTTCGTTAGGAATTGATTATTCTTTGAAAGTTTTTGGAATAGCCGGGTCAGTAATTATAATGTAGTCGCCAAGATGTTTGTGTTTACTCCAGTCAATGTTTGGAAATGATTCATCTGTTCCCGCTGAGATGATGAGTGATTTTACTTTCTGGCTATACTTTTTTAGTTGGGTTACAATGGCAAATCCTTCATCACTATGAAATCGTCCATTGACCTGCATCGCTTTTTTTCCTTTGTTCTTTTTCAGATATTCTGAAATGGAATATGCCATAGTTGCATCCCAAAGCGATTGTCCCATTATCATATTAAATCCCAATGGCATTGGAGGCATTTTTTTTACAGTTGTGTCGGTAGTGGAAGTGGTATCATGTGCTGTTAATGCCATAATTTTTTCATAGTATTTTCCCGATGCTGTATCATAAGGCAGGGGGGCAAAATATTTTTTTGATTCATCAGGTAATTCTATCAGTGCTTTTTGTCCTTTCCTATTGGCAAGATTAACGTATCGGGTTGGTGCATTGGCACAAATTATATCCAGTTTATTATTCTTTGCAAACTCAACCATCGGTTTATAATCTTTATAATTGCTCCATACCCGTGCATCTTTAGTGAAATTCCTTTCGCGGATAAATCCTTTAAGATATTCATTCATCACCGTCTGCACATCTCTGTCAAACATTTCCATTGAAAGTGTAATGTTGTTGGTAAATTTTTGGTAAAGCATTTCAAACATTTTGTTTTCAAGATAATGAGCTACCGAATCATTATGCTCTTCTCCAAAGAAAAGAACATCATGATTTTTCATGTCCTCGGCAATATCGTTAAGGGTTACTTCTTTGCCGAGTTTTACAGAGTATATTTTATAGTTTTTTTCTGTAACCTGTGCGAACAATTGAGAACAGATGAATAAAAAGAAACAGATAAAAAGTGTGCGGTAAATATTCATTGTGATTAATTTTATTTGAGGAGTAAATGATTTAAGGGCAGTTCTAAATATTTATTTTTTAATTTTTGGAACCGCCCTATATTTTATTTTTGAGTTACTGAAAAGTTAGTAACCCATTCTTTTACTTCAAGATTAAAACTTCCTCCTTTCACATGAGTTTCCATTTTCACCATAAAGCCCGGCACTTGTGTACTACTCCACCGTTTCTTTTCCATTAATCCCATTCTGGATTTTTTCTTGGTCATGGTTACCATACAGGGCAATTCATTTTCTCCTACCTTAACCATTTCTCTGATGCTCACCAATTCGGTTTCCGAATCATCACTTCCATCGGAAGTAGTAATTGTCCATTTCAATGGCAGTTCAATTCCCTCTGCTATCCATGCGTTCATTTTATAGTGCTTACTGCTCTTAACGCTATCTTTATTAACAGCAACATCCCATTCTTTTAAATAATGAATTGTTTTATATTTTTTCCCTTCCAGTGAGATTTCAACATTGCGTTCCACTTCCTTCGTTTTCACATTTTCAGGATTAGGATTTTTATCTTCAGGAGTTACACCTGCCTGCCGTTCAGGTCCCATTGGGAAAATGTCGTGAGGCCACTGTCCCAATGCCCGAGTGCCGGATAATTCTTCAACTGCGGGTATAAATAAAAATGCTTCTTCATCAAGATTCATTGCTGTGCCGGTATGCCTGACAGCCACCTTGCCATTTTTATTTTTACCAATAGTAATTCTGGAATCGGTTTCCCAAACAGAGGGTTCATTTTGTTCTCCCATTTGCATTTTATGATAGGTATGCACATCTACCCATGAACCTTCCTTGAAAGATGCCCACGGATGCGTTTTTTGTTCGTCCTTCGGGGAACAGGCGTGCAAGAGCAAAATCAATGTTGATGAAATTAAAAGTGCTTTTTTCATTCTTAAATTTGTTTATTTTTGAAGTTACGAATTTTATTGTTTGTTATAATTAAGTTTACCGGACAGGTTGAAAAACAGCAGTAAATATATTTAGGGCAAAAGTAATTTTCGTTAAACTCTAACTGGGAAAGTAATCTATGAATACGGATTACTAATCTATGAATAGGCATTTAAAAATGAACCGGAGCATGGAAAAGACAACCTATGAGAATGATAAAAGGTCTTGCTAAAAATTTCCGGAGTGAATATTGTTCCTTATTAAAACATCGCGGAATTGTTGCTTAAAACTATCGCCAATAGGTATTTTGGCATCATTTATAGATACGCTTTTGCTTGAATACCGGGTTATCTTTTTTAGAGGAATAATAAATGAACGATGCACTCTGACAAATTCTCCGATTGGTAACAAGTCCAAAATTGTTTTCATGCTCACAAGAAAAAGATGTTTTTTTTCTTGTGTAAAAATTTGAATGTAATCATTTAAAGCCTCAATATATAATATATCAGGAATTAGAATTTTTACTGTTTCATATCCTGATTTAATGTAAAGCACATTGTTAGATTTTTCCAATATAGATTCAGCTTCCAATTGTTTTTTTGCCTTGTCAACAGCTTTCTTAAATCTTTCAAATGAAAATGGCTTCAACAGGTAATCAACTGCATCTAATTCAAAACCCTTTACTGCATATTCAGAATAAGCTGTAGTAAAAATAATTTTTGGTTTTATTTCAATTGCTTTCAGGAGCTGAAATCCGTTAATATCAGGCATGTGAATGTCTAAAAGCAAAATATCCACTTGTGTGTTTTTAAGAAACCCAATTGCCTCAAAAGCATTATCGCATTTTGAAATGAGTTTTAATGATGGAATTTTATCAATAAAGTCAACCATTAAATCAAGAGCTAACGGTTCGTCATCAACAGCTATACATTTAATCATTGCTTAATTGTATTTGTAATTTAACAGTAAACGAATTTTCTGATTTGAATGTTTGAAGTTTGTGTTTTTGAGGATAAAGCAGGTCAAGTCTTTTGCGAACATTTTCAAGCCCAATGCCTGAGGATTTTTCCTTTTCAACCAAGTCAGTAGAAATGCTATTTGTAGTTTTAAAATTCAAATAATTTTCCTCAAAGTTTAATTCTATAGAAATAAAAGATTCATGCAGGTAACTTATCCCATGCTTGAAAGCATTTTCAACAAAAGGAATAAGAAGCAAGGGGGCAATCATTTTATTTCCAATTTTTCCTGACACATTGAATGCTACCGGAATGGTCTCTTTCAAACGTATCTGCTGCAATTCAATATAATTTTTTAGATATTCTATTTCCTTTTCTAACGCAACAATGTTATCTGCTGATTCATACATCATGTATCTCATCATGTCTGATAACTTTAAAATAGTTTGTGCTGTTCTTTTATCAGAATTCTTATTTGCAAGTGAATAAATACTGTTTAAAGAATTAAATAAAAAGTGCGGATTTATTTGTGATTTCAGATTTAATAATTCGGCTGATATTTTTTGATTCTCCATTTCTCTTTTTGTTCTCTCATTTTTAAACCATTCTGATGTTATTTTCAAACCACTGCTAATACCCCATACCATGAGGGAATTAATTATGGAATTGTATAAAAAGTGATGATTTATCCAATTGTTTTTGTTGTAGTCACCATTTAAGGAATATTCTACAAGCAGTGATAAAACCGTTATTATGGATATACTAAAAATAATAATAGTTAGGTAGAGGAGTATTTTTTTTTGAGCAAGGAGTTTCGGAATTAATATGTGGGAATTAAAATAGAATAGCAATATTTGAAAAGATGTTAATAGAAATATTCTTGTTAAAGTGTTTTCATCAGAGTAATTGGTGAACCCGAAAAAAAATGGATAAAACAAAATAAAAGTCCAAAGAACAATGTGCAGTATTGGGTGTAGTATTCGTTGTGGAATTATTATCATTTGGAACAAAGTTAATGCGTTTTATATTTTTTGACACTATGGAGTTCAATAATGCGTTGGGGGAAAAATTTCGTGGGTTGGAGATTTTTTTTTACTTTTTTTGTGCGGTTGCCGTTCAAAGCGGTGTCGGTTGTTGTCCCAGTTGGTTCAAAGTCGGTCAGTTTGATGTCGGCACTGTCGCCATAGCATCACCGATAACTAGTTTATACCCGCCAAGCCCCATCGCATATCTCCACCATTTCAGGCAGATATGAAATACTTTGTATCGGCACTGTGAACAGGGTTTGTAATTCATACAGGGTTTATTATAGTTTCCGCATCACCAATTTTAACCATTACTTCCCCTCCCAAAACAAAAGGCTGATTATCTTTGCCATGCCCCGCAGGAAACCCAAAGCATATAGGGTAATTGTATTTTTTGGCAGTATGATATATAATTTCTTCGGCGGTTTGCCCAAAGGGATTGTTGGGGTCCAGGTTTTTCATCTGGCCCATATCGCCTATAATTAATGCTTTCAAATTTTTCAGTTTCCCGCTGCGGTCAATCCACTGCACCATGCGGTCGAGGTGGTATAGGTACTCGTCCAGGTCTTCTAGAAATAATATTTTCCCATCGGTATTTATATCAGAACGGGTATTGCTCATACTATATAATACACTTAGGTTTCCACCAACTATTATACCTTTTGCTTCGCCAGTTTTATTATATATATTATTTGGGAAGGTGTATGATACTTTTTGTCCAGTTATTATATGATAAGTGCCGTCTAAATTTTGGGGTGATATATAAAAATTGCTTTCAGTATCTTTTATATAATTAACCGCCATAGGGCCGTGCAAACTAGCAAAGCCTATATTGTGCAAATGATTATGTAATATAGTTATATCGCTAAACCCAATCAACCATTTGGGGTTTTGTATAAACTTGTCAAAATTTAATTGGTCAATTATTCGCACGGTGCCATAGCCGCCACGGGCACATATAATAGCTTTCACTTCGGGATTGTCCAGCATAGCTTGCAGGTCGGATACACGTTCAGCATCATCGCCTGCAAACTGGAAATGTTCACTATATATATGTTCGCCCAGTATTATATTAAAACCTTTTGCAGTATAATAATCAATACAAGGTTGTATTTCGTGTGGCTTTACTTTGCGGGCAGTTGCTACTATGGCAATGGTATCGCCAGGGTTTAATGATGCTGGGATGATTGGATAATTTGTATTTGACATTATTATATATATGTATTCCAAACACTGTTATTAAGATATTTTTTACAACACAGTTTCACAGAGAATAAATAGCTGTATATAATAAATAAGTATATGTAGTATTACTTTGAATTACTATCTCAATATTACAATTTTGCCAATGCCATTTTTGAAGAAAGCATCTTCATTAAAAGTTTTAGAATTGTTAGATGCAGTTTCAATTTCTTTACCATTAAGTCGGGCATTTACACGGTATAAATATACACCATTTGCAAGTTTATCTCCATATTGGTCGGTACCATCCCAGGCATAGTCTGTTATATTGTTTCCTATATGTACCGCCCCCAAATCTTCTTTAAAAATATCTTTCACTACAATACCCGTAACGGTCATAATTTGTATATGCATATTATCGGGCAATTGGCTACCGGTAAGGGTAAACACAAAATGACATTTGGTGCTGAAAGGATTTGGATAGGGATATATATTGGTGATACTGGGTTTGTTTACAATACGGAAAGTGATACGGTAATCGCTGGCAGCAGAGGCATTGCCCACCACATCGTAAGCTTGGCTACGCAATTGGTATATTCCATCGGGCAAATTACTGGGGGCAAATACCAATTTGGCTTTGTGGTTTTTGGCATCGGCGGGGCTAAAGGTGAGCAGCCCACTATTCATATCCAATTCTTTTTCTGCCTGACCGGGGTAGGTAATCCAAAGTTTGATATTATTTGGATCCGTAATCAAGAAATGTTTATTCTCGTCAGTCACACTAATTTGTATAGTTGGATTGGGTGATATAATATCATTGTTCATGATGTGTTGGCCATCGAAAGTAACATCGAGTATGGGGTTTTCCAGATCGGTAAACACATAAAAACTGGTATTGAATTGGTTGTTATTTAAGTATTGTTCAGCTTGGTCAAAATCGGGGTTGAAAGATATATTAATACTGTTGCGTCCCAGTTTTCCTTTGGTTCCCAATTTTTGTTTAATATATATCGTATCGCCAGATAATAGTGGTTTCATTCTTTGGTTCATAAATACACTGGAGTTGCCATTGGCATCAGTCCATGTAGCCTTTACCAGCAGGCTATCAAAATCATAGCGTGATACATTTTGGAAAGCCACTCCCACGGTTATACTGTCACCATCCGAAATGCTATCGTTTGGTATAAATACATAGGGTAAACTGGGGTTGGTAATTACCGCACCTTCAGCTACACCTTTATAGGTAATTAACCAATATTTAATTTGTTGTGGAGTGCGAAGTGTATCATCCTTATAATACATTTTCACACGCAGATTGGGATACTTGATAGCATCAATAGTATCGAGGCTTAAAGAGGTTTCATTTGAGCCTGTAACAAATGGGTATTCTATACCATTTTTATCATACATATATATATCATACCATACTGAATCGGCAGGATTGTCTTTGGCTTCGTTTTCTTTATAAAATGTTTGCCATTTTTTGGCTGGGCCTACCAATTCACTTGTCATATCACCCTCAGTAAATTTGGGCCCAATCTGGGCATAATCTTGTATTATTTGTTTTGGAGGAGAGAGCGGGGAAGTCGCACTCACATCGGCAGTTTGTTCTCTTGCACTGCCCTTTGGGCCATCTTTGGTTCCGCTTAATAAATAGGGCCAGGTTTCTTGCACACCCAGTCTATCAATAAGACCACCACCACCCAATTGCAGTTTGAATGCTTGTTTCAGTAGATACATATCGGCAGAGGACAAATCACCCGTATTGTCGCCTTTCATAATAAATACTTTATATCCTGCAGGGATTTTATTTATATGAAATCTAAAGGAGTCAATCTGAATTTTTGTTCGGGTATCAAATCTAAATACCCCTTTTTTTTGTCTATTATGCGTGGAGTCATAATAGTTGAATATGGTTTCATCATTTGGGTTCAAGGCCAATATTGCCCACCCATTAATTAAGTTCCCATCAACTGTGGCACCATCTATTTTAAATATACGTGCAAACCAGGGAGCAGCAGAATAATAACTACCCGCACTAAACATGGCTACTGTTTTACCCGTACGGCTGCTGAACAGGAAACGCCTATCTATATTGTCGAGGAATATATTATGGAGTGCAGCACCGAACATTTGTGGGGTTTGCATTTGTCCCCATCCACTGGGCAATGCTTTTATATAGGTAAAGTTTCCGTATTGCCATGAGGTATCAATTCCACTAGCTTTTTCGAGCCTTACTCTCCAATAATATACAGTAGTATCTTGGTTTAATAACGACATATATACATTGGCCAATTGGCTGGCGTTTACTTTGCTCACATTCCAATTGGATTTAAACTGGTAATTGGTATCGAGCTGGAAAATAAAAGTGGTGTTCCCAAATTTCGAATTGCTTTGCTGTGCTTGCAGTTTCAACGGGTTTTCGTTTACAATAGCATAAGGATAAGGATATACAATATTGGCTCCAGTGGCAGGCATATTATATTCCAAATTTGCGGTGTTGTTCCCATATATACTGGCATATTCAATTACCTTGCGGTTTATATTGATAGATACTTCAAAAGCGTTTCGGCCTTGTGTATTTGCATCTTTTGATTTGATCCAGTAATAGTATTCTTGTTTCCATTTTGGGGGCAATACCATACTGTCAGCATAGTTTATTATTTGTCCATTGGGCAAGGTGCGTTTTACGCGAAGTATCACACTATCGCTGGTTGATTTTCCTTTATTATAAGCATCTATTTTAATGGCAAATGAATCGCTCACGGCTGTAGCACCTTCGGGATATACTGACAAGGCAAAGGGCAGCTCTTTATCACTGGTTGGCAAATAATAATCGGGGCCGCTGGGCGAGAAAAATTTGAGGGCAGGGTCTCCTATCCATATAAGTTGCCTACTGTGCATTAATGCAAAAGCATCGGTTCGCCCATTTTGGTAATTTTCTATAGCTTTTTTTGAAATGTATCCAAAAGATTTTCCATAACTATTTTTAAATGTTTCAGTATATACCTCAGTGCCTAATTGTTCCAAATCAGTTGAAAAGCCCCAGGCAGTATTTGCTAACCACCCAATAGCACCACGACCTTGTGCAAAAATCCATTCTTCGGGTTTTGAACCATACGGGTTGAAACAATTGCCCAACTGACAACCAGCAAAAAACATGACAGGGAATTTGCCCAAGTTTTTAAGTGTGCCTTTTAAGGTATCGCCTATGTCAACCTCTAAAATATTAGCAGCACCGTGGCCAAAATAATAAGTAAAACCCAACCCTTGATTCAACAGTACTTGCGAGGGAAAGGCCAATGAGGCGGTAACCGGTTGTGGTTCGTATTTATATAATGAAGTAACATTGCCTCCCAACGAATCTCCTTCGGCAATTTGTTTTAAGTTGTTCAATACATTTTTAAAATTGGCACCTTGCCCTGCATCAACACCACCTCCCAAATGCAAAATCTTTTTATGCCAAGCATCTTCGGTATTGTTTCGGCCACTTTCGTACTGTACCATTTTATCCTTGTAATTATATACATGCATATCATCGTAAGCAGGTATGCGGCCAGTAGCTATGGCTGGGCCAAGTTGTGTACCGTCTAAACCAGAAGTGAGAAATACATCACTGGCCGGATAACCCCAGGTAGGAATTAAATCTACATTCAAAAAAATTTGTTTACCCGCATCTAATCTTCTCATAAAATAATATTCTAAACCTTTGCCCAATAGTAACAAATTTCGGGGTTTTCTATTGTTATAGGTTAGCATATAATCGGCAAAATGACGGATGGCTAAGGGACTGTGGTAGCCATAGTAAAATTGGTCATACAGCTCGTCAATCCATACCAATAAAGGCTTGGTATTTACGGTATCTTTTGCCCTGTAATCTCTATATGCTTTGGAGCTGTTCATCAGTTTTTTGTGGGAAACCATTAAATAATTGCATCCCGCACTGGTATCAATTTTGGTCATAGTAACCGGTTGCAATCCATCGATAGTTTTATATGCACTGTTGCCACATACATATAATCTGCGGGTGGATGAAGCACCGGGTATGATAGCTTGCAAAGAATTTCCATTGAGTGTGGGGATTATTTTATAGCCATTGTCTATATCATATATAGCTGCACCATTGTCAGCAAGGTTGGTAAAATTTATATAGGTTTCATTCCCGTTTTTTCCATCATATTGTAATGAAAGCGAACTGGTATATCGCAAATTGAATTTACGGGGATAGGTTAAGGAGAAATAGGAAAATACTTGGTTGTCGGTAATCAATCCCAAAGTAGGTGGTATAGTTACAAAAGTATATACCATAGAATCAAATTTAAAAGTATCTTGTGGTAATGTAATTTTGGGATGTACGCGGTCAAACATATCATAAGTAGTATCGAATACATTCCTAAATTTAAGTGTATCACTAGTGGCCTTAATCAAGGTTCTGTGGTGTATATTGTTTGCTGAATTGATATCTTGTGATTTGCCATAGAAGTCTCCCTCCAAAACAGGTGAAGGACCAGTTTTGTAATAATCATATAGCTTAAAGCGTGGTTGGAATGCTCTATTTTTTTGAAGCAGCCCTGTCATCCAGCCTTCGCCCTGTGTAAAATCGGAAAGCTCTAAATACTTTGTTGAGGTAGATGCGGGATGCCAAATGTCGAAATAGACATAAAGTTCGGTATGCATAAAATAAGACTCTGCGGTGAAACTATTATAGTTGGTTTTGTTTACTTCAGTATATCTTTTGCCAATGGTATTCCCTCCCCAACAAATAAAATACATAGCGGTATCAGTATAAAAACTTCTATATGAATGGGGTTGGTCAGCAGGATTTGTATATAAAGGTTTGTCTAATATACCATCATTTCTATTGCCATAAAATTCTATATAATCATTGCTCCCCATACTACTTCCAGTGGCTGAAACATATATGGGCTGCTCCACACCTTGATAAAAAATTTGAAAATTGTCTGGCTTTATTTGAGCAATCTCGGCGGCACTAATACCCGCATTGGTAAAATCATTGTAATTAACACGGTACATCCCTTCGCTGGTTACCCTAATTTTAAAGTAACGTTTTGAGAAATCAATCCACTCGTTACCAAAACGCAGGTTCTGAGAATAGGCGTTGCCAATGATAAACACAGAGCAGAAAATGCAAAGTAGTTGTTTGTAGAATTTATTTTTCATACGTTAATCTGCAAAATTATAGTTTGTAATCGGGAATAAAAAAAGAAAAATTTTGATTTGTAAGATTTAAATACATAATGGCAGTGAGTAGTTATTGGTAGACAAAATTTGGCTTGAAAAGGTTTGCAAACCCAAGACATTAGCTTAGATACACCAGCATCTTAGGCTATTGGTAATTTTAACTGTAGATATGCTGTGTGTAATTGAGGATAAATGCTTACACGGGAACATCGTGGTGCCAGGTGGTTTGGATGGTGTAGTCAGTTGGAAACACCCGACTCTTCCATCCAAACCAAATCGTTAAATCACCAATCGTTAAATAATTAAATAATTTTCTCCATCCATTTATGCGGTATCACACCAAATAATACAATACCCTCACCTGTAATGGTGTACCCATGCCTCAAATAAAAATTGATGGCATTTTCGCGGGCTTGCAAAATTATTTTCTTTACGCCCTGTTTCTTTCCTTCATTTTCTAAATGTTGTAAAACTTTACCACCCATCCCTTTGCCTTGGTGGGCGGGGCTTACGGCCATATATCGAACTTGTGCTGTATCTGCATCAACCAAATGCAGGCGGCCCACTGCAACAAGTTCGTTGTTCACTAAGGCAGCGGCATGTGTGGTTTGAGGCGAATCATCGCTGGGGTCAATTTCACTGCCTGCCGCTTGTTGCCAGGGCTTGCGGAGCACATCATACCGTAACTGATAATATTGCCCCCATAAAATTTCACTATCGGGGCATTTCATTATTGGTTCTTTTTCTGTGTACATTTGCAGTGAATTAAATTTCTGTGGGCAAAAATAACAATAATCAAGGTATTATATACTCTACCAATCCTGATTTTATTCAGGAAGGGGAGGATTTGGCTGCAATTGAAACACTTCCACCACCGCAACAAAAACTTAAAGTAACCACCGATAGCAAGCACCGTGCAGGCAAAACAGTGAGCTTGGTGCAAGGTTTTGTGGGCAAAGAAGAGGATCTGGAAAATCTGACCAAAACCTTAAAAAACCTTTGTGGTACCGGGGGCACTTTTAAAGATGGAGAAATCATTATACAAGGAAATCATACTGACAAAATAAAAAAGAAACTCACCGAACTAAAATATCAAATTAAATGAAGAATATATATATCATACTTGCCTGTTTTACCTTGAGTATATTGGCTTGTAAAAACGATGGAGGACATAATGAAAAGGTAACGAGCGATACTACCGCCATAGTAATTGACACTATGAAGTTGGACTCCATTAACCCCGGAATGAAAAGGTTTGAGATGGAAAAAGGTATCATGAATATGTTGATGTTTAGCAGCGACCAAATATTGCAAAAGCGTACAATTTATTTTGACAGGTTTGGTGCCAGGTTGGTTATTGTGGACGAACGCGGTTTATATATATATCAAATGAATGGATTTGAATATCATATAAACCCAAGGGATAAGCATATAGTAAAAGAGCAACTGAGGTACGAAAACCACTACGACCCCTTAATGCTGAATGCAATGCTGATGAGCGATGAAGTGAAAAAAGAAATTAATTGGACTGCTGATGGTGAAGAAGAAATATTGGGGCACAAGTGCCAAAAGTATAAGTGTCATGAATTGAAATTGAATTTTACTACAGAAGTTTGGTTATATAAAGGTTTCCCGCTTTTAGTAAAAAATCAAGACCCGGCAAAAAACGTAACCATTATCGAATGCAAAAAAATGCAAGAAAATGTAGCGGTGAACCCGGCCAAATTCGTAATTCCCAAACTTGATAAATAATATATACAATGCCTGATTCTGTTGCTAAAAAACATATTATAACAGGTTGTGTAATCGCAGCACTGGCTGTGCTGCTTGGGGCTTTTGGGGCACATGGATTAAAAGACATAACAAGTGATAATGCGATATTAGATATTTTTGACAAAGCTGTTAAATATCAAATGTATCATGCTTTTGCTATAATTATATTGGGAATTGTAGCACTTCAGTATCATATTTCTACTAAACTTATATATGGACTTTTTATCACTGGAATTGTTTTTTTTTCAGGCTCTTTATATATTATTACTTTTCTAAAAATACAATTATACGAAATACCAGTTGCTATTGGAATATTAACGCCTATTGGGGGCTTGTGTTTTGTGGCAGCCTGGCTAGGTTTTGCTTGGCTATTATACAAACAAAAATAAGTTGTGGACTACGCTGCAGTAATTGATTACCTATATACCTGTTTGCCTATGTTTTCACGGGTAGGCAAAGTTGCTTACAAACCAAATTTAGACAATACCATATCCCTATTAAATATATTAGATAACCCACAACAGCATTTAAAATGTATTCATGTTGCTGGCACCAATGGCAAAGGTTCGGTAAGTCATATACTTGCATCGGTATTGCAAGAAGCTGGATATAAAACAGGCTTATATACCTCTCCGCACCTGCTCGATTATCGTGAGCGGATAAAAATTAATGGGCAATTAATAGATGAGGAATATATTATAGCTTTTGTAGAAAAGTATAAACAAGATTTTGATGTTATACAGCCTTCATTTTTTGAGTGGTCAGTAGCATTGTGTTTTCAATATTTCTATGATAAGAAAATTGATGTTGCAGTAATAGAAACGGGTTTGGGCGGGCGATTGGATTCAACCAATGTAATACTCCCCGATTTGAGCATCATCACCAATATTGGTTTAGATCATACCGATTTGCTAGGTGATACCATAGAGAAAATAGCAACAGAAAAAGCAGGAATTATCAAACCTAAAATACCTGTAGTTATTGGTGAGAGCATAGAAGCAACCAAGAATGTTTTTATAGAAAAAGCAGCACAAAATGGGTCAACTATATATTTTGCAGACGAAATATTGCACGCAGAAAATATATTCGCCGTAGCAGATCACCATGCCCATTTGCACCCGATAGCTATCGGATTTGATTTATATAATGGCACCAAATTCTTATATCATATATCTTGCCCATTAGGTGGATTTTACCAAACAAAAAATATTGCCACAGTGGTACAAGGTGTACAACTTTTAAAACAAAATGATTATCATATTTCAGATTTGAATTTGCTAGATGGAATCAGTAAAGTTATTAGAAATACGGGGCTAATGGGGCGTTGGCAGATATTAAATGATTCTCCTTTGATAGTATGTGATACTGCACACAATGTACACGGAATGGAGCAAATTATAGCACAATTAAAAACCACACCCAAAAATCATTTGCATATAGTTATAGGTATGGTGTCCGATAAAAATATTGAAGGTCTATTGGCAATTTTGCCAATAGAAAATACAACTTATTATTTCTGCAAAGCTCAAATACCTCGGGCTTTAGATGAACAGTTGTTATATGCCCAGGCTCTAAAATTTGAATTAAAAGGAACTATATTTTCCACTGTTCCAGATGCTTATGAAGCAGCGTTAAAAAATGCAGCCCCTAATGATATGATATATATTGGCGGGAGTAATTTTGTAGTTGCCGATTTACTTGCGTATTTGCGAAAATAAATTATCTTTCTAATCTATTTTCTCTTGTAAAAATAAATGGTTAAAAAAATATAAAGACACAAACATGAAAAAATATTTGTGTTGTAAATGATTTGTTGAGTTTAAATTAAAGTTATTGATTTATAACGTATTGAAAATAATATTTGGAAGTATGTGATTTATAGATTGTATTTGTATTTGAAATAGTATTTCTGAGCATACCACTTAGAAGAAAACTGGTAAATTTTTAAGAAGGTGGTTATGCAATGGGATACACCCCGAATGGGGTGTGTCTTTTTGTATAACTGTATTTCTAAGGTATACCAGTACCTCTTCTAGTACATATAACAAGAGGGCATGCCCCTTTTTATTTTGAAAAAAAATATTTGAACTATGAAAAAATATATCTTTCTCTTTTTTATTTTTGTACTTCTAGTAGGCAAAAAATCTTTTTCTCAAGCATCTGTTACAATTCAAAAAGATGCAGCGATGTCTTGCTTTATTGGTGACTGGGATAAATACCATCGCTTGAGTGTTACTATTAATAATCTAAACAATAGTTGGGTGAGGATATTTGCCCAGTTATACCGAAATGATACTATGATATTGTATAAAATAGCTGACTCTGCTAGAAGCTATCAGGTTATTGGAAATACAAAGGTTTTATATTTGGAGGATTTTTTTCTTTACGATGATTGTCAATTTAAAAATTCTCTCATGGGGGATTATGATAATACGGGGAGGCTGATAGCAGGCAATTATCGTTTTAGTGTTCAAGTGAATGATACTTTACAAAGTGGGAGTATCGCCATCGGAACTAGTGCTACTTTTCCTGTTGACCCTTATCAATCGGCAGGATTAGTGACTCCTTATGATGCCGCAAAAATATATTTTGGTGATTTGGGGAGTGTAAATTATACATGTAGTGCTGTTGAACCTAGTTATCCTGGGACTTTATATTATAAGATTGTTTTTAAAGAATTATTATCAGGTCAGACAGAAGAAGAAGCGTGGGATTTTAATAGCACAGTACTAAGCGGCACTGATGCAAGTAATAGCTATAGCATTCCTTCCCTTAGCCTTGGACTTTTCACAAATGGCAAGAAGTATATCTGGCGAATACTGACAACCGATAATTCAAGCTTTATAAGTATTGGGAACAATGGAGGGAAAAGTGAAGTCTTCATGTTTGAGTTGACAGGTAGTTCAGCAAATAATGATGTGATGGCAAGACAGACACAAACGGGATGGTGCTTTATCAATGATTTTGAACTCAATAATGTAGAAGGTTTTAGGACATATACTTCCCACTATTATGGTGGAAACGGATATGATACCTTTCAATCAATTGTGCCCAGAAACACTCGCGAGAAAGTTACAAGCGGGAGCTTCGATCCTTATGTTTCTGTTCTTTATGATATTGCAACTAATGGCGGAACCCACTCACTAAAATTAGGCAATGATAGCGTTGATAGAGAAGCTGATAGAATTACTTATATGTATCCTGTCACCACTACAAGTTCTTTATTCAATATGAATTATTCTCTTGTTTTTCAAGATGCAGGACACCCACTATATCAACAACCTCATACTTTATATAGGTTATATAGAGGTAAAATATTTAGCGATTGGGATTTGATAGATATGTTTAATAAAGTCGCAGACCGATTTGATCCCTTTTTCAGGGAAATAGCTGGCTCATACGGAATTGTGTATACTCCATGGAATTGTGTGAAACGTAATCTTATTAAAAGGTTAGGACAGACTATTTGTGTAGATATAATTACTACAGACTGTGCAGGACTTTCACATTTTGGATATTCGTATTTTGACTTTTGTACTGATTATACTGCTGTGCCTAGTTTTAATGTGGATAGCCAATATTGCATTACTGATTCGATTATAATAAATGGCGGAGCGAGTTATAATGAAGATAGGTACTATATTTCCATAGAGGAAAGCGACCAATATTCAAATAGGAATCCAATTACAGAAATTTCAAAATGGGTATTGGGAGATACTGTGGGTATAGTAAATATAAGTAGACTATTTGGCGACACTTTGGTGTCAAACATTAATAAACTTGTACCCAAGTGCAATAAATATTATAGAGTTAAACTTGCTGTAATGAATGAATGCAGTGAATGGAATGAACAAGTGAAACTGGTTAAAATTATTTGCCCTGCATATGGCTTGGCTGGCCCTGATAAATGCTGTGACCATCCTCCTATTTACATAGGAGATACTGCTAAAGCAGGTTATACATACCTTTGGTCTCCGACACAATATTTAGTTAGTCCTACAGCATCCAAAACCCTTTTTCAACCAGTAGGTATAGTAACTTATCCTAAAACTTATTATTTAAAGGTTACAACTACACAAGGTTGTGTTTCTTATGATACAGTAAAAATATTTTGTACTCTACCCACTTGTATTTTAGTTAAAGATACAACAGGCTGCATAAACAAATTCTCATTTGCCTGCAATGATAGTTTATATGATAATACGGTTTGGGATATTGACGATTATAATCCAGCGGGAAGCGGTTCCTGGGAACATCTTCAAAAGATAGGTAAACATATTGAGTTTAATCCTCAATATAGCTTTGCAAAAATCAAATATACTTTGTCAAATGCGTGTGGATTTAAGAAAGATTCATTTACCGTGGGGCAACGAGCGAATCCACTTGGGCTTGATACCATGATACATGGAAACAGAGTCGAAAAAGGGCACCCGCTTATAGTATACCAATATGGAAAGGCTGTCGGTGATTCGTTTATATTCCATGCTGCTACTGAATGGAAGCTTACCGTTAGTGATCGGTGGGGGGCTAACTATGCTGTTGGTCGTGGAGTTGCAGGGCTCTATACAGGAATAAAAAACGGAGATATTACTTGGGACGGGAAAATAAATGGTAAAATGGTAACAGAAGGTTTATATGTGGGTAAATTAGAATTGAGATATTGTTCAAAAGAAACATGGGATAATATAACCCGAGTTTATACCCCAGAGTACTGTACTCGCTGGAGATGGAGCTGGCGTTTATTTTGTCATTGTAAATGTAAAGATGAAGGAGGAGCTGTTGGCGGATATAAGGAAAATGGTGCTATCATGTTTTATGTAAACCCATAATGAGATGAGAACTGTATTATTTTTATTTTCGCTATTTGGTATATTGTTGTCCGTGTATAGTAAGAATAAACCCAACTATCAAACGGTTAGTATTTTTTATGGCATAACTGAACAAACTGAACCTATTGGGCAAGGAAGAGAGATAAACCTATATTCTTCTATTTTTATGGTTCCTAAAGGTGTTTTAGGTATCGGTGCACACAAATATATTAAATTAAATAGATCCTTTTCGTTAGGCGGCGGCATATCATACTATTATAGAAGTCTTGGATTTAAAATAGGTAGACGGTCTCAAGCGGGTTCTAACTTTGAATTAAAATATGATGCTAAAGATGTTTTTTACTTGAGGCAGCATATGGTTCACATAGACCAATCAATCAGGTTTGAAATGAATAAAATATTCAAGTTTGATATCGGTCTATTTGAAAACATATCATTATACAATACATACACAAACCCAATACTGGCTAGTGAAGCACTTTCCCCATTTAATAGCGGTTCAGATAGAAGGGTTAAAAACTTTGAATTGGGGATAAATGTTAAACCTTTATTCAGGTTAAAAAAAATAGAAATAGGTATTCCTATCAATATTGGAATTACTAAAGTTTTATATGACTGGCAAAATCCAATGTTTGTTAAAACAAGAACTTTGGGATTGTCGTTGGCTTGGATTTTAAAATAAACTATTATGAAAAAACTATTTATATTTACTATGTTTTTGTTTTTGATAATGAAAACAAATGCACAAGCAGTTGTCACCAAAAACTTTGTACTAAGTTTGATGGACAGTAACTGTAATGAAATAAAGCATATTGTTTCTAGTGATAACCCCTATTTTGGCATCATATCTATTTGTCGAATAGATGATACCCATTTCAAGGCTGTATTTATATCAGATAAAAAGGGGGCTTATTTTGCCAATACACTAATTCAGCCTGATTCGGATTTTCAGTATGTTGTGGCTGATATGGATATAGATTTTAATTTGAGCAATATGGTAAAAGTACGAAACAACCCTTATGTTAGTAATACAGTGAGGTCTACCGATTCAATTACATACAATTCATACAGTATAATAGAGGCTTTACCTTATAGTAACGGATGGATACCTTATGGTCGTGATTCTATAAAAGGGGTAGGTAAATGGGGTGTTCTTTTTGAAAGAACAAACACTGTGTATAAAACACCCTTAAAATATGTTTTATATGACAGCAAAGTGGATGATAGAGGCAGCACAGTTCAAGTTTTATCTCCAAATAGAATTTTATTTGGCTGGATAACTACTTGGGATACCTTTGCAAGGATGTCTACACAGGATATTTTAGGTGATAATGGTATAAAGCTATACCCTAACCCTATCAATGATGAATTAAAGTTAGAGATTAGTGGGGCTGCCAATCAAATATCTCAAATAAGTATCTATGATGCTTCGGGAAGATTATTATATAATACTACGAGTTCATTTATGCAAAGTATCAATACACAAAATTATATAACTGGGGTTTATTTATTGAAAATAAATTATAAAGATGGGAGTATTTCTATGCAGAAATTTGTTAAATGTAATCCATAAATATCAGTCGACAAAATTTCTGAAGTCGTATGTACGATTTTTTAATTGATATAATAATCAATAGCTTATTTTGTTACAACAATTTTCTGTGAACTATTTTGAAAAGAATTATTATTGTTTAGCAGGTACAATCCTTCTGAAAGGTCAGATAAATCAATACACGACACCATATTGGGACGTAACGTTACATTTATTTGTTTTACCAAACACCCTTGCAAATTATACAGTTGAAACCCAGTAGTTATACTATACAAATCATTGCCATCTGTTTGTATAAATAGTACTTTCCCGTCAGTATAAATTTTAATCTGGGCATTTTCTATATTACTGTTATTGCAGCGAAGTATCGTTTTGTCCAGTATTTCACTATTGGTAACGGCTTCAATATAATAACAACCAGGTGCATCATCTATTTCAATTTGATAAATTTCGGAATTTCTGGTTCTATTTGCTGATATTGTATTATATAGTTTTTCTTGCCCCGCCACCAATTGTTTTACTTGGTAATATTCAACAGCCCTATCATTGCTTACTTCCCAATGTAAACTTGGTTTGTTCTCAGCATTTTTCTGTATATAACTGTTGGTGAAAATGAGTGGCAATGCAAAACCATTATCTTCCGTTACTGTAAATTCGCTAAAGCTGCGAAGCTTGGTACCAGAAGCTAATAGCGTATTTGCAAAAGTATTTCGGGTAGTGGTGCGAATGGTATCCCAAGTGCTTGCAATATCGGTTTGTTTTTTTACCAATATAATATTGCCTTCAGTTGCAATTTTTCCAAGCAATGCATCATCATAATAAAACTTCATACTATACTGATAATTATTCCCTGCCAAGCTGATAGAAGTATCGAAACGTATATAGCAATTCATATATTTTGCAATAGTGGTATGCAGCCCATTGGTAGTATCATTTGGCCATTTGCCAGTATAATATACATAATTATTAAAGGTAGGCAAGGTACCTGTACTGGCCCAATTAAGATCAACTACCCTACGACCACCTTGCCAAAAACTTTCGGTTGCACTGGTAGCATGCGAACCTTGGGCAGTTAATAGTGGCGGTGTGGTGCTTAACCCTGGCGTAAACTCGTCAGCACCAATGTCGGGTGCACCATTTATAACTGCACTGCTGCGTGTTATGGTCGAGTCAGTATAATCACCAGTATATATATTGGTTATTTGTGTGCCTTTACCGTTTGCAAGCCAACATGAATTTGTATTCGTATTAATATTCAAATTAATACTTTCATTATTGAACAAACTATCTGTTGGTAATACTGTGCTGGTATATACCCAAGATGTGCTATCGCCACTGCTCGATGCCCGATAGGAGGTATTGCTTTTTAAAGTGGTGTACCAGATGGCAATTTTAGAAGTATCATTGGTAGCTATCAGGTTGTGCATGGATGCTGTAGAACTCCATCCAGTTGTGGGCGTTGATACAGTATTACCAATGCCCAAATGGTTGCCGGTGCCCCCAGAACGTTTATTATAAAATATATTATTTCTTAAAGTGATGGTAGAGCCTACACTGCGTCTAAAGGCGTAAGAACTATTAGAGCCGCTGCTAATGCTTCCTCCCATCAAAATACTGTTATAATAAAGCTGTACTTGCCTGCCCACATTTGTAATATCTACAATACCATCAGCAGCTATACTATTGGTATTGTTTTCGTTTTTGATATTGACCATGTTGTGGCATAATTTAAAATTCCCTTCATCAAGATAAATGCCTGTAAGCCCCGCAGTGCTGCCCGTTGACGAGTTTTGTATATTGTTTATATAGTTATAGTTTACATAGCCCGTACCATTACTGGTATTTATATATATTGCCCTGCAAAGTGAATTGCCAGTACCATTATCAGCTACTGAAATGCTGGTAAAAATATTTTTATTGATATACATGGAATCCATATATCGGGAGGCCGAATGAAATAAACCGTAGTTGGTAAGTGCTCCATTTGAGGTGGTGGCAGGTACAAATCTGATCCGCCCGATACCGTTATATTCTATCTGTGGCCTAAATACGGAGTTGAGTTTAATGCCATACATTACTGATCCGGCATAATTTGATTTATTATAGAAACCGCCTATTCTGTTTTTATATATATTCAAATTGGTGAAGCTGTCCGCAGATATTCCTGCAAAGGTGAATCCGGATGATAAATTGATGGAACTGTCATTACTGGTATCCCCAAACTCATTATAGGTAATATCAATTTTCCCGTTACTTATTTCAAGTAAATATAAGGTGGAGGTAGCTCCAGTAAATTTTAAATTTTTGAGGTGATTGTCATGGAATACCAAGGTGTTCAAAGTATCAACATTCAATTTTACACCCCGCGATTGGGTACTTGCCATTGCATTTTCCCAATAACTGCCTCCACAATAGGGTTGGTTGCCGCCTATATAATTACCAATGATTTTAATATTCTTTGGGCCTTGCTTAGTTTGTAACTCAATTCCCATATGGTTGGTAGCGATATTTACATTGTGGTATATATGATTGTTTTTGATAGTAAGGTAATTCCCCATCGCACTATCCAGCACATATATTTCGCGGAGGTTTGCATTTTCTATATTATTCCCCTCAATAGTAGTATGGTCATTTTTGGGTGTACTGGTGCCGCCGTTCATACGCACACCATATAAATAGGGTGCGGTTACATCAGTTCGTCTTCTAATGGTATTATAATATATTACATTGCTGTCGTTCCCTTTGGTATATGAGGTGCCTGATATATGTATCAGCCCTCCTGCATTGTGTTGGCCTTCTATATTCAGATATTTTAAACTGTCGTTGCAGGCATCATTGATGAACTCGAATGCTGGCCCGATGGCAGTAGTAGATTCATCCCTGAAAGTCCAGGAAGAAGTAGAACCTGTCCCTCCTTTTCGTCCATCAAAAGTGAGGTTGCGGGTGCCTTCTAAGGTAACCAATGGCCAATAATTGGCATGCCAGGTGCTGCTGGATGGGTCGCCATTGGTAAGTATATCGCCCGAATTGCCCGAGTAAGGCCTGATAGTTACACGCCAATCGCCATTGCGAACTATAAATGGCCAAAATATTAAAGGAAATATCTCATCGCTGGCAGCATAATTATCATATACTTCAAATATAATATTTCCGGTAACAATTCGTGAGTGTAATATATTGGCCACACTGGTTATGGATTGATAATCTCTACCACTGTTCCCTACTGTATAGGTGCCGGCTGCCAAATTTGGTTTTCCGCCAAGCCTTATATATGCCGTGTTGGAATACAATGACATATAAACAGGCTGTGTGCCCCCCAAAGTATTATTATAATAAAATCCGCCTATATTATTATAGGTGCCACTTAAACTGGTGCTTGCACCCATAGCCATGGTATCAGAAGCAGTGCTGTCAAACACACGGATTCCGGAACTGTAAAATATGCAAGTATTTGAAGTAATTGAATAAACCCAATACCTGTTGGTTGCCAAGGAAGTAAAGTTGCTGCCCCCGCTGCCACCACTTGGGTTGTCAAAAGCTTCTACTTTGGCTGCAGTATTCACTAATGAGGTGCAGAAAAAGGTAGTAGCATTTCTAGTTGTGGGCGATACCAATTCAAATCCACTATAAGTAGATTTTCCCACAGGGAATAAATATATTCTGTTACGGTCAACATATACCAATCCGTATGGAATGGCACGGGTCATAGGGCCGTTTACCCAGCCACCGGTGCGGGTTACAGCGGTATAACTGGTATTGCTAATGGTAAGTGAATTGCTGTTAGTTGTATTGAGTGTGCCGTTTTGCATATCCAATTTCTCAATGGAAAGTGCCGCATTTAAGGTAACACCATTTCCCACACCACTACTGTTATTGATGGTGAGTGTTCCCGTGGAAACTGTTGTTGGCAGTTCGCTGCCTGTAGTTTGAGCCGCAGTGCCATTATAGGTAAAATTGTTGGTGCCAGTGCCATAGTTCTTGGTTACAGAAGGGTGTGTGCCATCACGACGGGTATAGGTAAAACTATTGGTACTGCTGTTGCCCAAGGTCATAGTACCACTACAACTAAGTGTGCCACTATATAATAATATCGAATTGGTAATGGTGATATTGCCAGTGATGGAAGCTGTATTATATACTTTTAGATTGGCAATTTTGCTGTTATTGAATGTGGTATTTACGGTTTGGCTGCTGCTCCCGTTCAATTCAATATAAGTGTATATACTATCAGCAGTAGTGGTTCCGCTGCCCGTTATATTGCCACCCAATGCCAGCGTGTTGCGGTTGAGGTTGAGTGTGGCCACATTTGTTACATTGCCAGTTACTTCAAGCCTATGGCCGGTGATAGTGGTACCCGATGCAGTGCGAAGTGTTCCTCCTGTTGCGATATCGAGTGCATTGCTTATTTGTAGCGTGGCCGCCGCAGATGAGCGGAATTCTACTATGCCGCCATTCAATATATTTAGCGATTTGCAACTGGTGTTTCCGCTGCCCGGCATATCAACCGTAATGGTGTGTCCATTATTTATTACCACACTGTCGTTTGAGTTTGGCACATTGCCCCCCACCCATGTACTACCTATATTCCAATTGCCTGTGGCAGTACTTTGTATGGTGCTTTGGCCAAGCGTGTTTGTGCCCCAAAATATAGTAAATAAAACGGGCATAAGTTGTAGAAATTTGTTCATAAATGTATATGGCTTATAAAGATACAAATTTAAGCTATGTTTTTATATTTTTAAAATATAAAATTTATATATATCACAGGTACATTTTTATTAATAGGGTGAGAGCGAATATTAACAATATGTCGAGAGTGAAAAGTGAACAGTGAACAGTGCCCTCGCTGTGTGAACCGCTTATTAAACAGATTAGGCTGATTTTTTTGATTGA
>JAYVCI010000199.1:0-4325 GCA_043750035.1 Chitinophagaceae bacterium | reverse complement strand
GGTATATATCCCTGTGCCAGCAGTAACCGATACTTTTGTTATTACTAAATTGGTTGATGAGTCTACCAAGTTTGCATATAATTGGGTAGAGCTTGGGTTGCCTATTCCTGTGCCATTTATTACCCCGTCGGTCAATCCGCCACGGTCATCGAACACAGTGCCACTGATGGTAAGAGAGGTAAATGGCATCGTGATGGTGCCGGCAGATGTTGACACCTGGGTCGCCGAGTCGATAGCGGTGTAGGTGAATGATGAGCTACCGCTGCCGTTGAAATTTGGGTCAATAGTGAGCAGTATAGAGTCATAGTTTGGTATGGTCTGGTTGACTGTAACCGCTAAGTTGTTATAATATAATGTTGCATTGGTAGGCAGGGTCAATATTTTGAATGACGACCCCTGTGTCTTGGTTCCATCTTCACCATCGCTGCCTGAAAGCCCTCGAACTCGAACTTTTACGGTGCCTCCGGGGTTCACCTGGCTTGTGCCTGTTGCATTGCTAGTAGTTGGCAATTGGTCAATCGCAAAGTTTGTCCCACTGATATCGGAATTACTTGTGTTAGCAGCTATTTGCAAATTGGCCGTGCCGGTCTCGTTTCCGCTCCCTGCACTATTATTGGTTCCATAACCATCGCCCAATATTACCCACCCAGGAGGCAAGCTTGCAGATGAAGGTGCAGTAGCTCCAACAGCCACGCTGCTGCTTGATATTCTTACTGTATAGTTGGTGGTATACTGTGCAGTAGAAAAGGAATACGTTCCATTGCTTGCCACGGTTGATTTTTCACGCACAACACTACCGCTACCTGCAAGATAGGCGTACAATTGAGTGGATGAAGGACTGCCAATGCCTGTACCATCAATACTACTGTTAGTTAGTCCGCCACGGTCATCGAAAATAGTTCCCGACACACGCAGATAAATCTCTGTGCTCGCTATTGCACGCCCCGCCGATTGGGTTCCTATCCTTGCATTGGCTACATTGGTATCAATGCCATGCGAAACTGATGACACTTTTGCTTTATATATAAGTTTAATTGAATCACTTGTGTTGATATAATAAGAATTATAGGGAAAAATAACAGGAACCAGCCCCCGGAATATGAGTGCGGAGCTTGCCCCAACTGAAGGTAATAGTGTTGAATTGCCTGCATGAATTCCTGAACTGCTTGTGAGGGACACATAGCTATAATTAGTAGGCAATGTATCATACACCTCATCAAATGTTAAGGGTACCGTGCCTGTGTTTTTTACGGTAACGGTATAGGTAACAGTATCGCCAAGATTTGCAGTAGCCTGGCCGCAGTTTTTGGTAACACTAACACTTGCCGCACTCGACACAAATGTGATGGAAGTGCCCGCTGATGCATAGTTGCCCGAGTATTTATAGTTGGTATTGCCGCTGGTAGTGCCTGCATAAGGGGTAATAGTTGTAGAATCGCCCGGCCTTAGTTTGTTTATATAATAATATATTACTTTTACAGGGTTGGTTGAGCCAGAAGTATTTGCAGTGGCCACAAAATATGTTTTATTACGGGCCCCTGCTGTTACGCCTGATACGCCTGATGTGTATATAATACTTCTGATCAGTTTAAATTTGCTAGCAAGAAAATTTGTATCACCACAAGGTTGTAAATTAATCTCATCGCCAGTTCTAATATTGCCATAAAAGTAGGTAACAGTATCTGAAACCAAAATGCCTAAATTGCGTTGCGAGTTAAGTGTATGTGCACTTATCAAACCGCCTGCACTGGCTGAAATACTGCTGCGGGTATATACATAGGTGCTGAAAGAAACCGTACCGCTAACTGAATCGCTTACAGTAAAGCCAAAAGTACAAGTATCATTATGGGTGCAGGAATATTGAACAAAGAAATACCCTATACCCGTGTCGCCTGCATTAAGCTTTCCTATCCAAATACTTGAATCGGAGCTCCCGCCTAAAAATTTAAATGCGGATTTAGAGATACTCGATATTTTAACTTGTACTTGGTTGAGTGGAACACCTGAGGTGTTTTTTACGAAGATAGGAATATATGCAGCACGAGGGCCATTGCACGGATTATTGCTATCTAAAATAAAATAGGGTTCGCTGCTTCTAGTCACCGTCACTTGCGTACCATTTAGAGCTTGGATATTTTCGCTGATTAACATTAATATCGAAAATAAAGCTAGGTTGAAAAACTTTTTCATTTTGTTATTTTTATGATTGATTGATTTGATGATGCAAAATTCGAGAAGCTTTCACAAGCCCTATATGATGCCCATCAGCTAAATGATATGATGTAAAAGCAAAAAAAAAGCCCCGAGCAATTTCTTGTCCGGGGCTTTTTATTAGATTAACGGTTGTCTTATTTATCAATCTTTACCAATCTAATGGTTTGATTAATATTATTGCCTTTTATATTCAGCAAATAAATTCCTTTTGCGAAGCCCGCCATATCTATCACTTTAATAGTTTCAGGGCCTGTTGCTGTGGCTATAATATCAGTTCTTATAATTTTACCCCCTATATCTGAAATGGTATATGAAACCTGTCCAGAATTGATACCTGATATTTTTATATTGGCACTCTCAACAATAGGATTTGGGTAAACAGTAATATTAACTTCAGCGTTTTTATCGGTGTTTTGGGTGTTCAGTATTTGTACAATAGAGTATGTATATTGCCCGTCTTTGTCTATTTGTTTGATACGGTAATATAATACTTCCTGTCCCGCTTGTTTTGCCCCTATGTCTTCAAATGTATAATAACTGGTATTGCCATTGTTTGAAGATTTTTTCTGCCCCATATACTCAAATGACTTGTTGTCGAAGCTGCGTTCTATTTCAAAATAGTCATTGTTTATCTCCATGCTAGTTGACCATTGTAGTTTTGCATTATTCCCATTCCAGCTAGTTTTGAATGAAAGCCAGGTAACAGGCAAAGCACCATAAGCACTTACTGAATAATTAGCAGGATTGCCCAACTCATTAGCGGCATCTTTCCAGGCATAATTAAACGAGAAATTGGTATGTCCATTTTTACGCATAAACACATATAGGTTTGCAGGGTTAAAACTGGGTATTTCATACCTGCTCTGGGTACTGTTCCAATAGGTAAATGATGAATCAGTAACAACAGGGCCGGGTTTCAACACAATATAATTTGTTCCATTATAATATATAACAACATCATTTGCAGAATCTGGTAGCGTAGTCAAAACAAATTTACGTTGGCCGATTGACCCAGTTGCTCCGCCATAGTTACCATCTTCAAGGTCAGTACCCGAAACTCTGCCTGGCAATACCGCAGAAGAAAGACCATTCACATTTCCATTTGTAGTGCCCGATGCATTTGCAAGGCTCATCTTGTATGGATAATTGCTGTTGCCCGATGCTATGTTGAAGTCATTGGGATTGAGCCCTGAATAGTTTTTTGTATCAGCACTTGATATTTTCTCAATGCCCAGGTTTGCGTTTGAAACATTGGATGAAACCAAGGTAAGAGGAAGTTTTCCGTTCACATTGCCATCATTCCCTGCCCCACTGCCTATATGTTCGCCTGTATTAACCCAATTGGCAGGCAGTGATGTAGCCGGAGCTGCACTGCTAACGGTTCCTTGAAGTGTGCTAACCTGCACAGTATAACTAGCAGAGTACAATCCACTAAATATATAGGCACCACTGCTAATTGCTGTTGTTGCAACTACATTGTTAGAACCATCCAACAGGTTTACATGCAATTGTATAGAACTGGGTGTTGTAATGCTTGACCCATTCACAATATTATTGACCATGCCATTAGAATCATTGTATACATTACCGCTCAAACTGTATAAAACAGGGCATGTGCAAATTGGCATGTATGCCTCTGCCGGACCAAAAGCAAGCCCCGGTCGTAGAAAGCATTCTTCCTTCAAGATTGCCACTGGCAGCCATTGAAACTGCAGCATTGTTGGCAATAAACGTTCCCTTCATTATGCATGATGCGGCTATGGATATAGCACCATCCACTATCCAAAATACATTAGAGGATCGTGTTCCGTTAATCAAAACGATGGTAGAACTGGCACCTGCAGAAAATGCTCCCCCGAACTTAAAAATAAATACAGCCGTGGTATCACCTTGTGCGTTTAAAGTAAGGGTACCGGCCACTGACCCCGCTGCTGCTATTGAGTAAACTCCAGCAGTTAAGGTATCACCACTTCCAAAAGCAGAGGCATGGGTGGTATTGGTTGCAGTGGTGTTGCTAAGGGATTGTTAAATAATAAGTAGTACGTTTTAATAATTAATTCATATCTTTGTGAAAAATTATTTCACATGTCAAACGATGTATTATTAAGAGA
>JAYVCI010000198.1:0-22030 GCA_043750035.1 Chitinophagaceae bacterium | reverse complement strand
GATCAAGGCCTTTTGGACAATGTTCTCCCACTACCAAAAACCGAGTACGTTTATTGTGGATTTATGTAATGTTAATTTTTCGGTTTAATATAGAACTGCTTTATAATTCGATTATGTTTTTTCTTATTGTACGTTCAATGTTAATATAACTTGATTGCCCCGGTCTTTAAATGCATCAAACTGTCCGAGGTTTTCAATAAAGAATGCTGTTTGAAAAATATCACCACTTATATAGGGTTTAGCTTTGTGCGTATATATATTAAATTGAATTATTACCAAAATCCGAAAATAAATTTCCGATAAACTGTTGGGTAGTATTTTTTGATTTGAGAAACCAATATTCAATTCTTTTAACGCATTGATTTGCAAATATAAAACAATTGATTGCAATAGTATCATTCCATATTCAATTATTAAAGGAACAATTAAACCTGGACCACCCGAGTATCATCTTTGCAGCTTTTCCCATCAATATTCCAATTAACTATAATGTGTTATTCAAATAGCAATATCAGCCGTACCGGTTGGAAGAGCCCAAATGATTATTCCTACAACTTGCTCAACCTTACCCATACATTCCCATTAATCTGCAACAAATAAATCCCCTCAGGTTGCGTACTCAAATCTATTATATTTTTGTTAGCAGAATTATTATATACTTTCCTCCCCATCAAATCATAAATCGTTAAATCATTAATTGTAGAAGTGCTTTCTATATAATATATTCCTGTAGATGGGTTGGGGTATATTTTCAGGCCTTCTATATTTTGCGGGTTTGATATATAATTGTGAAGTGCTGTTACCGTATAAGGTTGTGAGTTAGCAAAACACCCATTAGTATCTATAATCTTAACAGTGTATACCCCTGTTTTTGTTAGATATTGCCAAGGGTATGAAGATATATTATAATACTGAGCATCTAAACTCCAAATATAGCTATTTGCAACTGGATTTGCATGTGCATACAAAGTATCGTTGCTGAGAGAGAGAGAAACGGTGGGCTGCGAGAAAATACTGATAACTACTGTATCTGATGCGGTACAGGTAACACCACCTATGGTTGTATATCCCTTCACAATAAATTTGGTGTTTTTGTCAAAACTATAATGTAATGTGTCACCTGTATATAATAAAGTGGTGTCATTTATATTTCTCCATTCTATATAATCGGCTCCCCATGCTTGTAGTTTTACGGTATCGTATTGGCAAACAGGGCTAGTGAATTGTTTATATATAACGGCTAGGTTGAAAAATGCCTCTACTGTGTCGCTTGCGGTACATGTATTTGAGTCGATAGTGGTTATTAGAAATTTTTGATTCGCCACGGCATAAAGTGTTTGTGTATTGCTCACAATAGAACCTGTTCCCAAATCTCTCCATAAATAACTTTTATAATTCGGCCCCGCATCAAATGTGATAGTTTCTCCAGCACATTTTCTTTGATTAGACACATTAGCTGTTTTGGGAATTCGAAGGGAGACTGTGACAGTATCCGATTCACCACAGCCATTAGTATCTACTACATTAATTGCAAAATTACCAGAAGAAGCCGTGTATAAATAACGTGTTTTAGAAAGGGGATTGTTACTGTTTAAATCAAGCCACTGATAAGAACTAAATGACTTCCCTGCATCAAACATAATTGTGTCTCCTTGGCACACAATTGTATCAGGACCTAGATATAGATTAGTAAGCTTAAACACTTTAATTATATTTGTATCATATTTTTCACATCCAAAACTATCAGTAACCCTACAAATATTTTTTGTACTGGTATTAAAAATATTTGTAAACGAATCTAATGTATCAACTGCATTGGCATTTCTCCATAAGTATTTATATGGCGGAAACCCATCAGAAACTTTAGCTTTTAAAGTTACAGTACTTCCTGGGCAAGTACTTGTATCAGTTCCTATGTTAAGTTTTAGACTCTTTGGCAAATTAAATAAGGTATCATAAAAACTTTCGATACACCCATTATTTGTAATGGACAATCTTATAATATTTGAACTATCATAATTATAATCTACTATAGTGTCTTTTGCAAAATATTGTTTACCACTTACTGTCCAAGAATATTTAAAATTGTCTCCGAATTTCGCTTTAAATTTTGGTGACTCCAATTTCACTTTTCCGCATGATATATGGGTTACCTTATGAGCGGTGCTAGGCACGCGACGGCCTAATTTAATAGTATAAGTTCTAGCATAACTTGAATTCAAAGGACATGCATCATCCGTAGCAGTAACATTAAATGAATAGGGCCTGGCAAGGGTATCATTGGAGTCTGTTTGCCAACATAAAGTAAATTCTTCGCAGGTGCTACCATTAAACTGGGTTGAAAATAAAGCCTTTGGAATTCCACCATTATACTTTAGTCTAACTGTATCCTTTTTGTTGGAGTCTGAAGACTGAATACCCGTAAAACAAATTTTATCTCCATTACATCCCGCCATAGTATTCGCTGGAGGCAAATAAGGATTTTTATTGGTACAATTTGCAACTATAATAACCTTAAAATCTCTTCGGGTAAGACCGATGTTTATCATTTTTTTACCTGTAGTATCTCTTCTCCATTCTTTAACCTCAACAGCAATAACTGCAATTTGTTGTTGCATGGGTTTAAAGAATAAAGCACCCGTAGTGGAATCCAGCATAAGTCCTTTACAAGTACTGGGATTGAATTTTTTCGTATTTGGAAAACCATCATAATATAATGGATATTGATAAGTATATGATCCCTGATAAGTGCAAGGTGACCCAAATGCAGTGAGGGCCTGAGCCATGCGGTATGAGATAGAATCGTAATCAGATGTATCAATCCCTCCTATATTTATACTTGCACAATTACCCACACACATCAGGGTTACTGGATCATTGTTAAATTTGGGCGAAGAATTTAGGCCCGGCAGGCAGCGATCAGCTTCAGCATATGTAAAAAAATTCTCGCCAGAACAACAAGTGGTTATAGCGGCACCTCTGCAACACTGACTAACTGCAAATCTAAACTTACAACAATTTGTATTAATTAAACTAATTGTTTTATAAAAAACCACCTTTTCCATTCCATAAGGAAAATTACAAGCTGAATTAGAACCATTAGGATAACCATAAGCATTACAATTAGTATCACTGCATTTTGAGCAACTTGTTTTACAAACGGGTGTAATATCTTTGCAAACCGAGGGTGAAATATTAGCATAGGAAACAGTATAGCTACACCCTATCCCAACAACATCTATCTGTATCCCTGACATACTCGCACTCTTACAATCCCGGTACATAGTAACAGTTAAATCAACAGTATCTTTATTTCTGAATGAGTATTGTATATCACAACCTGACACATGGGTGCATAATGCATTACCATGATCAAACATGCAAGCCAATAAGATAAGTATTCGTAAAAATTGTTTCATTCAGATGGTGTTTATATGTTATGATAATCTTATAGTTTACTCAATTTCACCCATACATTCCCATTAATCTGCAACAAATAAATCCCTTCGGGTTGCGAGCTTAAATCAATAATATTTTTATTATTAGAACTATTATATACCTTCCTTCCAATTAAATCATAAATCATTATATCATTAATTGATTGTGGGCTTTCTATATTATATATTCCAGTGGAGGGGTTGGGATAAACCTTTATTTCTTCTATATAGTTTGGTCCTTGAATAAAGTTATGAAGTTTGGTAACTATATATGTCACTGAGTTTCCTGTGCAACCATTTGCATCTTTAATTTTAACTGTATATGCTCCAGCTTTTGTTAAATACTGCCAAGGGTAAAGGGAAGTGCTATTATATTGATTATCTAAATACCATGTATAATTGGTCACTGTTTGATTGGTATTGGCATATAGCGTATCATTTGAAAATGTGAGATAAACACTTGGTTGGGAGAAATTGAACAACCTGGTTTCTTTGCTCGATTTGCAACCATTTGTATCTGTCGCCGTCACCGTGTATTTACCTATTGCCTTTGTATATAATACGCTCCCTGTGTCGCCTGTATTCCAGTTATACTTATTTCCCAAATTACCACTGGCTGCTAGGGCAGCCGTGTCGCCCACACATACAAATGTACTATCTTTTATATTGATGGCAGGGTTGGTAAAAAAGTTTATATATATACTGTCAATTCCTTCGCAGGTTACATTATTAATTGTTACAAATCCCTTTGCAATAACACGCTGTGCCACTGTGGGTTTATAATAAAACGTATCGCCATTAAACACATTTTTACTATTGATATACCATTCGTGCACTCCCGCACCTGTAGCAACCAGTGTAGCAGTAGCTTGCGAGCATATATATTTATCTGGGCCTAAATCTACGGTAACTGTTGGTGTAAAAACCAGTGCAATAGTATCGGCAGTTTTACAAGCGTTATTATTTGCTATAATACATTGTAATACTACATCAGTATCCACTTTATAATATTGATTGGTTGAAAGTGTAACCCCCGTATTATAATTACGCCACAAGTAGCTGCTCATATTTGGTGGGGCGTTTAAAACAATACTATCTCCGCTACATTTCCGTTGGTCTGGCCCTAATGAGAATTGAGAAAGTGAATCCAATATTATATTAACAGTTACCGTACTTGCACATCTTGAGGCATCCGTTACTGTGCATTGTATTTTACCAGAAACTTTTACATTGAAAGCCAACGTATCTAATGTATCTTTTTGCATATTGTTTGTATACCATTGGTACTTATAAGGCGGTGTGCCATACTTAGAAGTTGCCTTAAACACAAGTTGGCCAGGTGAGCATATAGCAGTGTCATTACCAATATCAGCTTGAAAATGACTACCAACATTTATACTATCCAAAAATGAAAATGAATTACAGGTGCCTGTTACTACAACCTTAACAGTATGCCATCCAGATTTATTATTATATATACTCGTGTCTTTACTATTATATTGAATACTGTCAACCGTCCATATATATTTAATGCCAGTATTCTGAGTGCCGGTATCATAGCTTGCTTCTAATTTTATAGTACCGCATGACAGATCAGTTATCTTATACTTAATCTTGGTGGAATCTAATTTTTTGCCTACAGATATACTATAACTTCTTGAAGCCATACCAAGTAATGGGCAAGCACCATCTTGTGCTGAAACTGTGAATATATAAGGTACTGACCTTGCATCACTGGAATCAGTTTGCCAACAAAAATTAAAATATTGCTTGATATTGTTGCTTTTAAAATTTGAGGTAAATGTGCCTTTGGGTATGCCATTATTCCAAGTCACCAATACAGTATCTGTAGCATTTGCATCTGTGGTTTGTACACTGTCGAAACAGATTTTATCACCAGCACACACGCTTGCATTTTTAGAGGGTAAAACGGGTGGCTTATTAGAACAGCCGGTTAACACAAACAAAATCATATCGCGTCGTGTGCGGCCTATCATTTGCAGTTTGCCTGTAGTATCTTTTCTCCATTCACGCAGTTCAATGGCATACTGTGCAACTTCTTGTTGCATGGGTTTAAAGAAAAAATCTCCGGTTGCTGAATCGAGCAGGAGGCCTTTACAGGTTGACGGGTTATATTTTTTGACATTTGTAAAACCATCATAATACATCGGTTTGTCATAAGTATAACTCCCGGTGTATGCACAGCTACTGTTGTATGCATTTAATACGGGCACTAAATGATAAGTAATATAGTCATTGTCTATAGTATCTATTGCTCCCATATTCATATTTATACAATTCCCTGAACAAACAATTGACATGGGGTCATTCGTGATAATTGGAGAACTGTTGAGGGGTGTTAGGCACCTGTCAATATCAGCAAAAATATATAAATTTTCGCCTACACAACAAGTTGTAATGGCTGCAGTGCGTGCATTTTGTGTAACCTCTAATCTAAATTTACAACAATTGGTATTTTTTAAAACAATAATTTGTTTAAATACTAATTTTTCAATTCCATAAGCAAATGTACAATTTGGATTTCCACCATTGGGGTTTCCATTTGCATTGCAACTTGAAGCATTACATTTGGAGCATGATGATGGGCAAACAGGCGTAGCATCTTTGCAATTTATTTGGGACATGGTATATGAACCCGAATAATTACAACCAATGCCACTAATACTCAATGAAAGAGCGGCCATGCTTATTCCTTTACAATCCTTATAGGCTGATATGATAACCTCCAAGGTGTCTTTATGAATAAATCTGTATTGAATATCGGCCCCAATCATGTGGGTGGCCTTGGTTTGGCTAAATCCAATGGCACAAATTGCCAAGATTAAGATTCGTAAATAATTTTTCATAAGTTTATAGTTTAATTAAGTAACGCAAATGAAAGCAATAATTTTGACTTTCCAAATAAATATTTTGTCGCTTCTATTTATTTTTCAATTTATAACTTGCTCAACCTCACCCAAACATTCCCATTAATCTGCAACAGATATATCCCTTCGGGTTGCGTACTCAAATCTATTGTATTTTTGTTGCTAGAATTATTGATTATCCGCCTCCCCATCAAATCATAAATTGTAACATCAAATATCTTTTCACTTGATTCAATATTATATATTCCTGTGGAGGGGTTGGGGTAAACTTTGATATTTCCTGAATTATATATAGTTGAAATACTGGCATACAGTGCTGTTATTAAAATACTTTGCGAAGTATCTACACAGCCATTGCTATGAACAATCCACACTTGATAATTGCCTGTTTGGGTAATATACCAATAGTGCAATTGTGTACTGTCTAAAAAACTATAATCACGGTACCATTTATATTGTATCACGGGGATAGAACTGTTGACATATAGTGTGTCGTTATAGCGGGTAAATGTAACAAATGGTGTAGGAAACACTGTTACAGTAATTGTATCATACTTGTCGCACATAACACCAGAGTCTGTTTTAAAGCTATGCAGCAAAATTTCAGTATTAGAATTGGGAGCAAAAGATTTTTTGAACGATGGGCCTGTATATATTATATTCCCGGTGTTTAAATCTGTCCATATCATAGAATCCGGACCAGATGCTAAAAAAGTTACTGTATCATTGGGGCATTGTATATAGGAGTGATTGGTGTTTACTGACAGTTTGGGTCCTATCGTAATTTTAATAGTATCTGTATTTTGGCAACCAAAACTATCTGTAATAGTACATGCAATATAAGCACTTTTATTTACTATAATATTTTGCACTGAGTCTATCAGATTTCCACTGAATAAATCAATCCAGCTATATGATTTTATTTTCCCTTTTTTACCGGCGTTCAATATCGCACTATCATTTTTGCACAATGATATATCGGAACCAAGATTTAATATTGGCAGGGCATGGGCAATTAACTTTACTGTGTCATAACTTATACAGCCTGCACTGTCTGTAACTTCACAAATAATCTTTGTTGTGGTATTTGTCGCAACTGTATAGTTATCTAAAGTATCATTTGCATTTCCTGTTTGCCATAAATATTTATACGGAAGGATACCGTTTGAGGGTGTTGCTTTTAAAGACACCATACTTCCCGAGCATACATATATATCAGGTCCTAAATCAAGCTTTAGGTTCTTGGGTAACTTTAGCAATGTATCATAATACACCATGGAACAACTTTTATTATTTACCTCTAATTTAACCACAACTATACTATCATATATATAATATACTACCGTATCTTTTGCAATATATTTTTTCCCGCCCACTGTCCAGGTATATACAAATGTATCTTTGCTTGTTGCATTTGAACTGGTCGATTGCAGTTTCAATTTACCGCAACCTATATTAGTTACTTTATGTGTGGCAATACGCAAAACACGGTTAATTAAGATACTATATGTTTTAGATATACTTGCACTCAGCGGGCACGCATCGTCCGTGGCTGTAACGGTGAAGTAATAAGGCGTTGAGCTAACATGACTTGAATCTGTTTGCCAGCAAAAAGTAAATTCTTGTTTTGCACTGCCTTTAAATTTTGCTTTAAAAATAGCCCCGGGAATATTACCAGAATAAGTAAGTCTTACTGTATCTTTTTTATCGGGGTCGCTTGATTTTATTCCACTGAAACAAATCAAATTACCTGCACATCCTGATTGCGATGATGAGGGCATGCTGGGAGATTTATTGGTACAATTTGCAACTATAATAAATTCAATATCTCGTCGGGTCAATCCCACTTGTACCATTTTATTTGTAGTATCTTTTCGCCATTCTTTTATATCAATTACTACAACTGCTATCTGCTGCTGCATTGGTTTAAAATTTAGTATACCAGTGGTCGAATCAAGTGTGAAACCTTTACAAGTTGCAGGGTTAAACTTTGTGATATTAGGAAAGCCATCATAAAATAATGGGGACTTATAAGTGTATGAACTTTGATAGGTACATCTAGCACCATAAGAAAATAGTGCAGGTGCTATATGATAGGATATAGAATCATTATCTGTGGTATCAGCCCCTCCCAAATTTACACTTACACAATTGCCCACACACATCATAGCATTAGGATTATTGTTATATTTAGGCGAAGTGTTTTGGGAAGCTTTGCAACGATCCATTTCGGCATACGAGTAAAAATCAGCTCCAGTACAACAGGTGGTTACAGCTCCGCTCCTGCAACACCGGCTAACCTCAAATCGAAATTTACAACAATTGGTGCTGCTTAAGTTCACTGTAGCTTTATATACCAATTTCTCAATTCCATAGGGAAAACTACAACCGGCATTTGCACCATTGGGATACCCATAAGCATTGCACTTAGTACGGTCGCATTTTGAGCAAGATTGTTTGCAAGTAGGGGTAACATCACTGCACGATACATATTGAGCCGTTGTGGAACGAGAAAAATTACACCCAACTCCTACTGTTCTAACTGTTGGGGCAATCATACCAACACCGGTACAATCTCTATACATGTTAATAGTTAAAACTACCGAGTCTTTACTTTGATAAGAATATTGAATTTCGCAGCCCAAAACAAAGGAAGCGTGGCTTTTATTACAAACAGAAACGAAAACAAATAAGGTTAAAATACGTACGAAATGTTTCATAATTTTGTAGTTATTTTTTTTTAATCCAATTACAAATAACGGGAATAGTGATGACTAATAAAAGAAAAAAATAGTTGCCCGCGTTTTACAACTTGCTCAATCTCATCCAAATATTTTTATTAATCTGCAACAAATAAATCCCCTCAGGCTGCGTACTCAAATCTATTATATTTTTGTTGCTAGAATTATTGATTATCCGTCTCCCCATTAAATCATAAATCGTTATCTCGATAGCTATCGGGACATTAATTGTAGAAGTGCTTTCGATATAATATATTCCTGTGGAGGGGTTGGGGTAAACTTTAAATTCGCTTGAGTTATATATGTATGGAACATTTGCATAGAGTGCCGCAATTATAATACTTTGTGAGCTATCAACACAACCATTGCTGTCAACTATTCCCACCTGGTATTTGCCCGTTTGTGTAATATATAAATAGGGCAACTGCGTACTTGTTAAAAACAAATTGTCACGTTTCCAGTTATATTGTTTTGCTGGCATTGAACTACTTACATAGAGGGTATCATTTGAGCGGCTAAGTGAAACTGTGGTTCTTGGGAATGCTATAATTAGAACGGTATCATACTTATCGCAGGTAATTCCAGAATCTGTTTTGAAACTGTGTAGTAAAATTTCAGTATATGAATTGGGAGCGAAAGATTTTTTAAATGAGGAACCAATATGTATAATACTTCCAGTATTTAGATTTGCCCATACCATAGAGTCGGGCCCTGTTGCTATAAAAGTGACCGTATCATTGGGGCATTGGGTATATAAATGATTGGTGTTTACAGTTACTTTAGGCCCCATAGTGATGGCAATGGTATCTGTATTTTGACAGCCAAAACTGTCCACGATTGTGCACGAAGTGTAGGCACTTTTATATATAGCAATTTTTTGTACCGTATCTGTGATATTTCCATTAACCAAATTATTCCAAATATAAGATTTTATATTCCCGTTATTATTTCCCGCATCTAATATAATACTATCATTCCCGCATAGTGTTTTATCAAGCCCAAGGTTTAATAGTGGCGATGGGTGGGTGAATAGATTTAAAGTATCATAATTTTCACAGCCAATACTGTCTGTTACTTTGCAGATGATTTTTGAAGCATTGAAAATAAAGTTACAAGAATCCAAAGAGTCTCTTGCATTCCCAGTTTGCCATTGATATTTATAGGGAGGGAAACCGCTTGATGCTTTTGCTTTTATTATAATATTATCTCTCTGGCATCCAATAGCGTCAGGCCCTATATCAAGTTTTAAAGGTTTGGGTAAATTAAATAAGGTGTCATAATATATTACACTACATCCAGAGATACTCACTTCAAGTTTAATCACATTTGAGCTATCATAGTTGTAATCAACGATAGTGTCTTTTCCTATATACTGTTTCCCGCTTACTGTCCACTTATATATAAATTTTTCGGTTGACATTGCATTTGATTTGGGCGATTCAAGTTTCACTTTACCACATGCTATATGTGTCACCTTATGGGTAACATTGGGTAGGCGATGATTTAGCGTAATACTATAGATTTTCGCATAAATACCATTTATAGGACATGCGTCATCAGTAGCAGTAACAGTAAAATAATATGGTTTGGAACTTGCATCACTATCACTTGTTTGCCAACACAGCGTAAATTCTTGTTTTGCACTTCCATTAAATTTAGCAGAAAACTTAGCCCCGGGAATTTTCCCAGAATAAGTAAGTCTCACTGTATCTTTATTGTTTGGGTCGGATGATTTAACCCCACTTAAACAAATCAAATTACCCGCACATCCTGTTTTATTAATTGTTTGAAGACTGGGAGGTTTATTGCTACAATTTGCAACTATTATAATCTGAAAATCTCGTCGCGTTAATCCAATTTGTACCATTTTATTGGCCGTATCTTTTCTCCATTCTTTTATATCAATCGCAACTACTGCTATCTGCTGTTGCATGGGTTTAAAATTCATAATACCAGTGGTCGAATCAAATGAGAAACCTTTACAATTAGTAGAATTAAATTTTGTGCTATTTGGGAAACCATCATAATACAATGGAGATTTAAAAGTATAAGCACCTTGATAAGTACATGGAGACCCATAAGCAGTAAGAGCTGGACTTAAATTATAGGAAATCGAATCATTATCTGTAGTGTCTGTACCTCCAAAATCGATCCCCATACAACCGTCCACACACATTATCTGGCTCGGATTATTGTTAAATATTGGCGATGTATTTTGAGCAGCATTACAACGATCTATTTCTGCGTAAGAGTATAAGTTTTCACCTGCACAACAGGTTGTAATAGCCCCACTTCTGCAACAGCTACTCACTTCAATTCTAAGTTTACAACAATTCGTATTTGTTAAGTTAATGGTTTTAAAATAAATAATTTTTTCTACTCCATATGCAAAATTACATCCTGCATTTGCTCCATTTGGATACCCATAAGTATTACAATTATTACGATCACATTTTGAACATGATTTTTTGCAAATAGGAGTAACGTCTGAACAATATGATGGTTGAATAGTGTCAGCGGCAGAATAACTACAACCAATACCAATAATCCTAACTATCATTGCACCCAAACTTGGCCCTTTACAGTCCTTGTATATTGAAAGGGTTAAATCAATTGAGTCTTTGCTTCTATAAGAATATTGTATATCACAACCTGCATTATGAGTAGCATTCGACTCATTGCATACAATCACACCAACTAATAAGATGATGATTCGTAAATATTGTTTCATTCAATTGGGTTTAAATACAGAATATCTGACTACTACCAGATTACAAATGATGGTTACAACCATGACTTTTTAATACAAAAAATAGTTGTCTGTAAACACCAAACATATTTACAACTTGCTTAATTTCAACCAGATATTTTTATTGATCTGCAACAAATATATCCCTTCTGGTTTATCGCTCAAATCAATAATATTGTTATTGCTTGAATTCTTATAAACTTGCTTTCCCATCAAATCATAAATCGTTATCCCGATAGCAATCGGGACATTAATTGTAGAAGTGCTTTCGATATAATATATTCCGGTGGAGGGGTTGGGGTATATTTTGAATCCTTGTATATAATCAAGCGTTTCAAACCCACTCTTAAGTGCAGAAACCTGTAATATGGCTGAGGTATCGGAACAGCCATTGCTGTCAATTATAATAACTTTGTAGCTGCCTGTTTGGGTAACATAATACCAGGGCTTTACGGTAACTACCTCAAATATATTGTCCCTGTTCCATGTATAAAACTGCGAACCTGTATAGGAACTATACAAAGTGTCGTTCGATACAGACAAACTAAGGTTGGGCATTGGAAAGTTCTCCAGACTTGCAGCCAGAGTTGTTTTGCAGCCATTGGTATCTGTGGCGGTTACACTATAATTGCCCACCTGCGAAGTGAATATATAATCGTTTTTTTTACCTGTGTTCCATAGATATGAATACTGTTTTTGCGATACTACTTTTATCGTTACCTTGTCGCCCGCACATACTATATATTTTGACTGGACAGATATTATGGGAGATGGCAGCACACCGATACTAATTGTATCCGATGCATAACAGGTAATACCCGCTGTGGTGGTATATCCTGTTAAAACCAACCTTGTGCTGGTATCAAAACTGTGGTAGAAAGTATCGCCTGTATATAACAAAGTTGTGTCAGATATATCTCTCCATTCTATATAATCTGCCCCCCAGGCTTGTAGTTTAACAGTATCGTGTTGGCAAACTGTGTGGGCAAATTGTTTGGATAAAACTATTGCGGGATTAAATATAGCCTCAACGGTATCACTTGCGGTACAAGTGTTTGAGTCGGTAGTATATATAATAAACTTTTGACTTATTACGGCAATTAAAGTACGTGTTTGACTCACAATATTATTGGTTGTATAATCTTTCCATACATAACTATTATAGTTTGCACCAGCATCGAATATGATAGTTTCTCCATTGCATTTGCGTTGGTTCTGTATACTAACGGGTTTGGGTATTTTAATAACAGCGGATGTTGTACTTGAATCAGCACAACCATTGGTATCTGTTACATGAATTGCAAAATTTCCAGATGTAATTGTATATAAATAACGAACTTTAGAAATTGTATTGTTGTTAGTTAAATCAATCCACTGATAAGAACTAAATGATTTTCCTGCATCGAATATTAGCGTATCTCCTTGGCATGCAGTATCAGAAGGTACATAAAGTTTAGAGGAAGTATATACTTTAATAATAATCGTATCATACTTTTTACATCCAAATGTATCGGTTACTTTACAAATAATTTTTGAAAAAGCATTAATAGTAATAGTGCATGAATCGAGTGTATCTTTTGCATATCCCGTATTCCATAAATATTTATATTGGGGAAAACCTCCAGAGGTTTTTGCTTTTAAAACAACTTTAACTCTTTCACACACAATAGTATCTGCTCCAATATCCAATTTCAAAGACTTGGGTAAATAATATAACGTATCATAATAAGTAGTAATACACCCATTGTTGTCAATATCCAATTGTATAATATTTGAACTATCATAATCATATCTTACCGTAGTATCTTTTCCTATATATTTTTTACCGCTCACTGTCCATGTATATGTAAACTTATCTCCATATTTAGCATTGGTAGGGGTTGATTCCAGTTTTACTTTACCACAAGCTATATGCGTTATTTTGTAAGTAGCTGTTGGAGTGTGCCGCCCCAATAAAATACTATAAGTTTTCGATGTGCTTAAATTAAGCGGGCATGCATCGTCTTTAGCTGCAATAGAAAATATATAAGGGCGTGAAAGCGTATCGTTGGAATCGGTCTGCCAACATAAAGTAAATTCTTCCTTTGCACTCCCATTAAACTGTGTCGAAAATATAGCCTTAGGTATTCCGCCATTATACTCCAGCCTAACAGTATCTGCTGTATCAGGGTCAGATGATTGGATACCTGTAAAACATACTTTATCTCCTATACATGCAGCAATATTAACTGATGGGAGTTGCGGAGATTTATTGGTGCAATTTGAATCCACTATTATGGTAAAATCTCTTCTTGTTAAGCCAATATTTACCATTTTATTATTTGTAGTATCTCGTCTCCATTCTTTGATATCAATAACAATAGTTGCCACTTGTTTAGCCATCGGTTTAAAATACAAATCTCCTGTAGTTGAATCAAGAGACCATCCTTTACAGGTATTTTTATTGTAATGTTTAATACTGGGAAAACCATCATATTGCAAGGGATATTGATAAGTGTACGGACTTTGATAGGTACACGGGGAACCAAACCCTGATAGTGCTTGGCTCATGTGATATGAAATAGAATCATAATCGCTGGTATCAACAGCTCCTAAATTCATAGAAACGCAGTTGCCTTTACAAACAATTTGCATAGGATCATAATTTGATTTGGGAGAAGTATTTGGAAGATTATAACATCGGTTAAATTCTGCATAAGTAAAGAAATTTTGACCTGAGCAGCATGTTGTAATACTTGTGTACCTGGCAGCGTAGCTCATCTCTAATCTAAATTTACAACAATTGGTATTTGAAATTACAATAGTTTTATAATATACTAATTTTTCTATACCATAAGCATAAGTACCGTTTGAATTTGAACCATTGGGATACCCATAAGTATTGCAAGTTGTTGAATCGCATCTTGAAGTATATTTGGGGCATATAGGTGTTACATCAGCACACATAGAGGGTTGAATATTGGTATAGCTAACGGTATAGCTACAGGCAATGCCTATAAGGTCTAATTGTATACCTGCCATATTGGGTCCCCTACAATTTCGATAAACTGTAACCGTAACATCTATAGTATCTTTATTTCTAACTTGATATTGTATATCGCCACCAAATATAAAAGCATGGGCTTTACCTGAAGTAAATACACAAATAAATAAGATTAAAATTTGTAAATTATGTTTCATCCTTAAATATATTTTTTAGTGTTATATTATTTCAAAAGCGGCACTTATTATTGCTTGCTCAACCTCACCCAAATATTTTTATTAATCTGCAACAAATATATTCCCTCGGGTTGCGAACTTAAATCTATGATATTTTTGTTGCTGGAACTATTATATACTTTCCTTCCCATCAAATCATAAATCGTTATCCCGATAGCAATCGGGACATTAATTGTAGAAGTGCTTTCTATATAATATATTCCGGTGGAGGGGTTGGGGTAGATTTTGAATTCATCTATGTTCTGTGGGGTTGATATATAATTGTGGAGTGTAGTTACTGTATATGGTTGGGATATGACGGTACAGCCGTTGGTATCACTTATTTTAACCGTATATATTCCAGGTTTTGTTATATATTGCCACGGGTAAAGTGAAGTATTATAATATTGGTTATTCAAATACCATTTAAAATTAGTTGTTGATTGATTGGTATTTGCATATAAAGTATCATTTAAAAAAGTGAGGTATATATTGGATAACGGATAATTAAACAATTCTGTTTCGTGGGTTTGCTTACAACCATAGTTGTTGGTTGCTGTTATAGAATACTTGCCAATGATATTTGTTTTTATATTGTTTCCAGAATCACCACTACTCCATAAGTATTTATAGGTATTACTACCATTTGCTTGTAGCATAGCTGTATCATCTTTACAAACTATATAACTATTCTGAACAGAAAAACTTGGCTTTGGATATAAATTAATAATGACCGTATCCGTATTTTCGCACGATACTTTATTTAATGTTTCCGTAGCTTTAACTATTACATTAGCTGAACTAGGAAGAAATAATAATGTATCTCCAGTATATGTATTTGAGCCATTATACTTCCAAATATGAACTCCTTTACCTTTTGCAATTAAAGTAATGCTATCCCCTATACATAAATTAATGTCAGGCCCCGCATCAACTAATACGGGTGGGTTAAAAAATGCAGAAACAGTATCATTGCTACTGCATCCATTTGAATCGGTTATATAGCACACTACCTTGAGTGGACTAGTGGCTGTAAAAGAAGAAGAATAGGTAAGAATGCTGTTAGTGTTGACATCTTTCCAACTATATGCAACCATGTTTGTAGGTGCATTAAAAGTTATTTGATCACCAGCACATGCATACTGGTCCACTCCTAAGTTTAACGATGTTTTTAATATACTTTGCACCACTGCACCATCATTTGCCACACATCCTGCACTATCAGTTATTTTACACACAGCAAATACTGAATATCTACCATTTAATTTAAGACTGTCCAAGGTGTCTGCCGCATTTCCGGTATTCCATTGATATTTGAATGGTAGCGTGCCGTTTTTTACATTTGCATAAAGCACTACCGGGTCGCCATAGCAAGTAACAGTATCAATTCCTACATCTACTACAGGATTTCCTATAATATATAGGGTATCAATTAGTACATAAAATAAATTTACAGAAGGGATTTTGAGTTTTATAATATGTGTACCATTTGAAAGTTTGCTCAATGAAACTGTAGCACTATAATATATAGTACTATCAACCATCCACTGATAACTTATTTTACAAGGATAGTTCCCACTATATTTTGCTGCTAACTTCAGTCCTGCACAAGGTAGTTTAGTAATGCTGTAGGTAAATTGTGTAGAATCAAGTTTTCTATATATATTTATGCTGAAACTCTTGGTAAACCTGCCTACCAATGGGCAAGCATCATCTTCGGCAGTTGCGGTAAATATATAAGGATAGGGCCTCTCATCATTTGAATCGGTTTGCCAACAGAAATTAAAATACTGTTTGTTTGCATTGCTTTTAAATCCTGTAGTAAAATTTCCTTTGGGAATACCTTTATTCCAAGTAAACTGAACAATGTCTTTGGCATCAGGGTCAGTGGATTGAATACTGTCGAAACAAACTTTATCTCCTGCATATATATGTGCAACTGAATCAGGAAATGTGGGTGGTTTATTGGTGCAATTTGCTACCACAAACAAGCTCATATCCCTACGGGTTTTGCCAATCAACTGAAATTTACAGTTGGAATCTTTTCGCCATTCTCGCAGCTCTATTGCATATTGGGTAACCTGCTGCTGCATAGGTTTGAAAAAGAAATCACCTGTAAGTGAGTCGAGTAAAATACCTTTGCACGTGGAAGGATTGTATTGTTTTATATTAGGGAAACCATCATAATAAAAGGGTCTATCATAACTATATGCCCCTTGATAAGTACAACTTGAATTAAATGCATTTAACGCAGGGGCTAAATGATAAGTAATTAAATCCCCGTCTATAGTATCTATCGCTCCCATATTCATTGCCACGCAATTGCCCACACATACAATCGCCAATGGGTCGTTTATTATTGCGGGTGAATTGTTAGGTTGCGATTGGCACCTGTTAATTTCAGCAAAAGTATATAGTTTCTCTCCAGAACAACAGGTAGTTATTGATTGTGCTCGGCAGCATTCAGAAACTTCAATTCTTAGCTTACAACAATTGGTATTTTTGGGGAAAATTACGCGTTGTTTAAAAACTAATTTCTCTATTCCATAAGGGAATGCACAGCTTGCATTAGAACCATTGGGATAACCATGAGCATTGCAATTTGACTTATCGCATTTTGAACATGATGTTTTGCAAACAGGAGTTATATCTTTACAAGTTACTTGTGCCATAGTGTAACTTGAATTAAAATTGCAACCAATACCCACAAGATCCATCGCAATAGCAGACAGACTGACTCCTTTACAATCTTTATAAACACTTACTAAAACATCTAAAGTGTCGTTGCTGGTAAAACTATATTGTATATCAACACCACGCATGTGGTTGGCATTAGAATTATGCCATCCCAACAAACAAACAAAAAGAAAAACGAAAGTAAATATTTTTTGCATACGCTAATTATTGCTCCATAATATGCAAGTACACTTTATTTGGGAAAGGGTTGCATGTGTAAGAATTTTAGGGGTTTAGGTGTAAGTTCTCTTTCGTCATTCTGAACCCGATGTGTGTTGATTGTGTGATGGTAAATCGGGTGAAGAATCCCATGGAGTGTGTGCTCCGTATGATGAGAGTTACGCGGAAAGTTAAAATATCGAGCATACGCACAATGGGATTCTTCGTCTCGTCAGAAATTGGAAATAGCTATTATATGAATATTTCTGACGAGACTCAGAATGACGACAGGGAGAGTGAAATTTATTTTTTCTTCTTCTCTTTATACTCGTACATCAACATCCGCACATCATCCTGCAGGCGGCCAATATCAAGCGGATCGTGACTATCATAAGCACCGCGTACGCGTTTTTCTTTATCGACCAATACCAAGGTGCGGCTATGGAAAAATTTCATGGAGTCTGCGGAAACACTACGGTCTTCGCCAGTGGGTAAAAGATAGCCACGTTGTGCGATACCATATACATCAGGTTTGTTTCCGGTTACAAAATACCAAAGGTTTGGATTGATATTCATGGCATCTGAAGTGCGTTTTAACTGAGCCACATCATCTGTTTCTGGATCTACGGTATGGCTAATAAATCTGATAAGTGGGTCACCGTTCTTGCCGCCTGTGGTATCACAAAATTTTTCATATATACTGTGCACCACGCCTTGCATTTTGGGGCATACATCTTTGCAAGTGCTGAAAAAGAAATTGGCTATATATATATGTCCGTCAAAATTTTTATTGGTAACAGTTCTGCCAAGTTGATCGGTGAATTTGAAGGGCGGTACTGTGTGGTAAATGGTATCTTTTTTTAAGGAATCATATTCACGCTCACCCAAAATAGGCACATAGTTTACAACCACCGTGCCTTGCCTCATTACATAATACAATACTATGGGTAAAACTATTATTGCTATAATGGCAATTCGTGAAGATGTTTTGTTATTCATGAATAAAATTCTTGAAACTTCATTTACATTAAGAAAGGTAACCAACCAGAAAAAAAACTCGTTTTTTTCTCCCATCTCCGCCCGGAGAGGGGCCGGGGGTGAGGAACTACTCAATCAGCCATTTAATAACGCTCCACCTATCGCCTTCGTATAATAAAGCAGCAACGAGTCCTAATACAAAACTGAAAGGTAATAATATAATTCCTGCCAAGCGTTTTGTTTCATATTTCATGTGCATAAAAATGCCTACAATATAATATGATTTGATTACGCCCAAAGCTACAAATATAAGATTTCTGCTCATGCTTGGTCCCATATTAAAGAAGAATGCAAAATCGACAAGAGTTAAGGCTGACAAGATGCCAAAGGTTACCCAAATGGTTTTTTTGTTAATGCCATGCCCTTCTTCGTGGTGCCCTTCTGTATGTTCGGATGAATGTTCTGTATGTTCCATTTTTTTATTTTATTATTATATATAGTTTATAAAAAATAATCCCCTTTTTTTTTGTCCGCAGCGGCGGATTATATAAGATAGAAGAAGGTAAATACAAATACCCAAACCAAATCGACAAAGTGCCAATACAATCCTACTTTTTCTATCATTTCATAATGCCCGCGTTTATCGTAAGTACCTTTAATTACATTTACATATATTATAACATTAAGCACCACACCACTCAATACATGGAAACCATGGAAACCGGTTACAATAAAGAACAAGCCTGCAAATGCCGCTGGTCCATATTCATTGAGGAACAAATTTGCCCCATATATTTTATGCCCATCAATTAAAAATTTACTACCCTCGGGGCTACCTTGTATAAACTGTGTCCATTCCCAAGCTTGGCAGCTTAAGAAAGCAATACCACCTATAATAGTAAGAAACATATATAAAGCAACATCGTTTCTGTGTTTGCGGGCACCTGCCTCCACAGCCAATACCATAGTTACAGAACTAAAGATAAGGATAAAAGTCATCATACTTACAAACACCAGTGGCAAGTTTACGCCATGCAAAAATGGAAAGTGATTGAACACTACATCCGGATGCGGCCACTTTATTTCTGAGCCACCTGAAAGGTAGCGATTGCAACCGTAAGTTACCAAAAGAGATGAGAAAGTAAATGCATCCGATAATAGGAATACCCACATCATTAATTTGCCATAGCTAACACCGAAAGGCGATTTGCCCCCGTTCCAGGCACTGTTGGGATTTAAAGCTACTGATTCTGACATATTATTATATTATATAAATCGTTTTAGTTTTTTTAATTATTAAGCGTTGGTCATAAAGAAATAGAGATATACCCATAGCACACCTACAAAATGCCAATAGGTACTGCACAATGCTATAGATAGCATATTTTTTTTATGAACTTTATATTGAAATGTTTTTACCAGTACAATTCCTAAGAAAACTATACCGCCCACTATATGTAACAAGTGCAAACCTGAAATTACATATACAAATGATGCTGATACTGAAAACCCGGTAAAATAAACATTGTTATCTACCAATTGTTTCCATCCCAAATATTGCAATCCTACAAAGGCCAATCCCAAAAGCAGGGTAGTGGCCAAACCTATTTTTACACTTTGTATTTCATCTCTTTTGGCTGAACGATGCGACCACCACATAGCAACACTTGATAAGATTATTACTATAGTTGAAACCATAAACATGGAAGGCAATTGGAATTCGAACCAAGCTTTTCCATCAATTTTTTTAACGATATAAGCACTTGTTAACCCAGCAAACAACATCACAATAGCCACTATAATCATCCACAAGATAAACTTGAGCGGATGTACGGTGTACTCTTCTCGTTCTTGCGGTCTTTGTATCATTTGCCTTTTCATGTTCATCAAATTTTGTCGAGCATATATGCTATTTGTGTAACCGTTAAATATATATAACTCGAAAACATAATTTGTTTCGCTTCTTTACCATCGCAGGTTTGTAATAATCTGTATGCCCTATATAATACATATAATGCAGCAACTGTAGCTATAGCTGCTGAAATCCAACCTGCTTCACTAAGTTGCAATGGCAATAATCCTAAAGGTATAAGCATGGCCGCATATACAAATATTTGTGTAGCGGTTGCTTTTGAACGACCTGTAGTAGGCAACATTTTAAATCCTGCTTTTTTATAATCATCATCCAATAACCAGGCTATTGACCAAAAATGTACAAACTGCCAAAAGAACTGTATCATAAACAATGCGATACACATGGCATCTAAGTTATTGGTAACTGCAACCCAACCTAGCATTGGTGGCAAGGCTCCGGGAATAGCACCTACAAATACATTTATGGGATGAATTCTTTTGAGCGGGGTATATACAAATGCATATAATGCCAAAGATATAAATGATATAATACCTGTTAATTGATTGAAATATAAAGTCAATATAGCAATACCTATAATACCTGCAATCATTGATGATAATGATGCCTCGGCTATGCTCATACGTCCGGCAGCCACAGGGCGGTTTTCGGTACGGGTCATTAATATATCATAGTTGCGTTCTATCACTTGATTCAAGCCATTAGATGCAGCTACTACCAAGAAACCTCCCAAGCATATCATGCTTAACCCCATCCAGTTGAAAGTAGTTCCGCTTGATGCCATTACGAATCCAAATGCGGCAGAGAATACCACCAACAAAGTAAGCCTGAGCTTGAAAAGTTGCTTGTAGTCTGCAACCTTCGCAGCAAATATGCTGGTACTTTTAAGTTGTATGGATTGTATTTTTTGCATTAATTACTATAATATATTAAGCTCTTGTTAAAGTTCCAAAAAGTTTACTCAAAAATTTGGGCATGGTGAAATGCAAGATTCCGCCTTTATCCAAGGTCTTCGACTCCGAAACTGTGTTTGGCGAATGTGGAGCATGGTCACCTTCTCCTCCTTCGTAGGGCACATTCTGTGGTATAAAATCTTGATCGGCACCAGGAACTGAATAATCATAAGGCCAACGATATACTGTTGGGATTTCTCCGTACCAGTTACCATGAACGTGGGGTATTGGTGCAGTCCATTCCAAGGTAGTAGAACCCCAAGGATTCTGTTCTGTTTTACGGCCGTTTCTTATGGAGTTGAAGAAATTATATAAGAA
>JAYVCI010000197.1:0-4543 GCA_043750035.1 Chitinophagaceae bacterium | reverse complement strand
TAGTACCGTATTAGTTATGATTGCTACTTTAATACTCTCTGTGGTAATAGGAATTATTGATTTGGTTGGCAGTCAGCTAATCAACCTCTTGTATCAATTGGCTTAACTAACATATAATAATAACAGGTACAAAAAATGGCTCACGATTTTAAATGGTACGTTGTCCGTGCCATAAGCGGGCAAGAAAGAAAAGTTAAGTCTTATATAGAGGCTGAACTTACCCGGGAGGGCTTGATGGACTATGTTCCACAAATTCTGATCCCTATGGAAAAGGTGTACCAAGTAAAGAATGGTAAGAAAACCACTAAAGAGAAAAACTACTTCCCCGGATATATACTTATTGAAGCAGATTTAACAGGCGAAGTTGCACCAACAATAAAAGCTATTAATGGTGTAGTTGGTTTTTTGGGTGCAAAAGATGGCGGCCCAACACCCTTACGTCAAAATGAAGTAAACAGAATATTGGGAACCATTGATGAGGTTTCGGAAAAGCCCGAAAGCATGATAGAGCCTTTTATTGTGGGAGAGAACATCAAAGTAACCGATGGCCCATTCAATGGCTTCTCTGGTTCGATAGAAGAAGTAATGGAAGACAAGAAAAAATTGAAGGTGATGGTGAAAATATTTGGACGTCGTACACCTTTGGAACTAAATTATTTACAAGTAGAAAAAGAATAGATTTTATACAATCATGGCAAAAGAAATTACAGCATACGTTAAATTGCAAGTTAAGGGAGGGGCAGCTAATCCAGCTCCACCTATTGGCCCAGCTCTAGGATCGAAGGGCATCAACATTATGGAGTTTTGCAAACAGTTCAACGCCCGAACCCAGGACAAGCCTGGCAAGGTGCTTCCCGTTTTAATTTCTGTTTACAACGATAAGTCTTTCGACTTTATCATCAAAACCCCACCAGCAGCTTCACAGTTAATGGAGGCAGCAAAAATCCAAAAAGGCTCCGAGATGTCTAACCGTAAAAAAGTAGGCTCTGTTTCTTGGGACCAAGTAAGGACTATAGCCGAAGACAAAATGCCCGATCTTAATTGTTTCACTATCGAGTCAGCTATGAAAATGGTAGCAGGCACTGCACGTTCATTGGGTTTAACGCTTACTGGCAATTCACCCCACTAAATTGATTACACAAAATGGCAAAAATTACTAAAAAAAGAAAAGCAGTTATAGGCAAAGTAGATGCTAATAAACATTATACCTTGACCGATGCTTCAAAACTGGTTAAAGATATTACCTATACCAAATTTGATGCTTCTGTGGACCTCGATATCCGTTTAGGTGTCGATCCGCGTAAAGCAAATCAAATGGTGCGTGGTATTGTTTCATTGCCCCATGGTACTGGCAAAAACAAAACTGTGTTGGTATTATGTACTCCCGATAAAGAAGCCGAAGCTAAAGAAGCCGGAGCTGACCACGTTGGACTGGACGAATATATCGCCAAAATTGAACAGGGATGGACCGATATCGATGTGATAATCACGATGCCTACCGTAATGGCAAAACTTGGAAAACTAGGAAAAGTACTGGGTCCCCGTAACTTAATGCCCAATCCAAAATCAGGCACAGTAACTATGGATATTGGTAAAACTGTAAAAGAAGTAAAAGGTGGTAAAATCGACTTCAAAGTTGATAAAGCTGGTATTATACATACTTCTATTGGCAAGGCTTCGTTTAGCCAGGACAAACTATATGACAATGCAGTTGAATTACTTGTGAGTATAGCGAAGTTGAAACCTTCTTCGGCCAAAGGTACTTATATGAAAAGTGTTTGTATGTCGTCAACAATGAGCCCTGGAATTCTTATTGATCCCAAATCTATCCCAGGCATTTAATTAAAGAATAAGGAGACTGAAAAAATGAAAAAAGAAGACAAAATAGCTGTAATAGCTGAACTTACTGAAGAGTTTAAAAAGTATAACAATATATATATATCCGACTCATCAGGTTTAAGTGCTGCTGCCGATAATAAATTCCGTGGTGAACTTTATAAAAGCGGTATCAAAATGGTGGTAGCCAAAAACACCTTGATCCAAAAAGCCATGGAAAATAGTGGTCGGGATTTTACTGGCTTATTTGGCACATTGAAAGGCACATCGGCACTGATGTTTTCAGATGACATCAAATCACCTGCTATTGCAATAAAAACTTTTAGGAAAAAAGCTGAAAAGCCTGCTCTTAAAGGTGCATGGATTGATTCTGATGTATTTTTGGGTGATATAAGTTTAGAAGCACTCATAAATCTAAAAACCAAAAGCGAACTTATTGGCGACATTATTGGTTTGCTCCAATCTCCTGCCAAAAATGTTATTTCTGGTTTGCAAAGTGGTGGCAATAAACTTGCTGGCATTATCAAGACCCTTTCAGAAAGGGCATCATAACAACCTCGGCTTCCAACGCAATTACAAAAATATATCAATCATTAATTTTAACAATTTAAAAACACAATAAATAACATGGCAGACTTAAAAGCATTTGCTGAACAGTTAGTTAATCTTACAGTTAAAGAAGTTAACGAACTAGCACAAATTTTAAAAGACGAATACGGAATTGAACCAGCAGCAGCAGCAGCAGCAGTTGCAGCCCCATCAGCAGCAGGTGGTGAAGCAGTTGCCGAACAATCTGAATTCGATGTAATTCTTAAATCGGCTGGTGCAGCCAAACTCAACGTAGTGAAATTGGTAAAAGATCTTACAGGCCTTGGCCTAAAAGAAGCCAAAGATCTGGTTGACGGAGCACCAAAAGCAGTGAAAGAAAAAGTTTCTAAAGCCGATGCAGAAAGCTTGAAGAAATCTTTGGAAGACGCTGGTGCCGAAGTTGAAATCAAGTAATTGGTTTTACAAAAACTTGTTATTCAGACCCCGGGTGCTCAATACACCAGGGGTCTGATTTAACATATATAGAGGTTACATCGTTCGACCTCTCAAAAAAACCGGACGATAAAACAGCCAACGGATTGTAAAATCCGTCTTAGGACTTTTAATATAACTATTACCTTGGCAACTAAAAATAACAACACCAGTCTTCGCATCAGTTTTGCGTCGCAAAAAATGATTATCGATTATCCGGATTTTTTGGATATACAGCTCGAATCATTTAAAGAATTTTTTCAATTAGAAACATCTCCTGAAAATAGGAACCATGAAGGGCTTTTCAAAGTATTCAGTGAAAACTTCCCCATCACGGACTCAAGAAATATATTTTTATTAGAATTTCTTGATTATTTTGTTGACCCTCCACGCTACAGCTTAGATGAATGTATCGAAAGAGGATTGACTTATGGAGTGCCCTTAAAAGCAAAACTAAAACTTTCGTGTAGCGATAAGGAGCACGAAGATTTTCAAACAATTATTCAGGATGTCTATTTGGGCACTATCCCGTACATGACCCCAAAGGGTACTTTTATTATCAATGGTGCTGAACGTGTTATTGTAAGCCAATTGCATCGTTCACCAGGTGTGTTCTTCGGGCAAACCTACCATACCAACGGTACTAAATTATACTCTGCCCGTATTATCCCTTTCAAAGGAAGCTGGATTGAATTTGCAACCGATGTAAACAACGTAATGTATGCCTACATCGACCGTAAAAAGAAGTTTCCTGTTACCACTTTGCTAAGAGCAATTGGGTTTCAAACCGATAAAGATATATTGAATATTTTCGATTTGGCTGAGGAAATAAAAGTTTCCAAATCTGGATTGAAAAAAGTAATAGGTCGCAAACTTGCAGCCAGGGTATTACGCACCTGGATTGAAGATTTCGTAGATGAGGACACGGGCGAAGTGGTATCTATCGAACGTAACGAGGTAATCCTTGAACGCGACACTTTGTTAGAAGATGCAAACATTGACCAAATTATAGATGCTGGAGTAAAAACAGTTATTCTACATAAAGAAGATGGTAATCATAATGATTTTGCCATCATTCTTAATACCCTGCAAAAAGATACATCGAACAATGGCAAAGAAGCTGTTGAACAGATATACCGCCAGTTGCGTAACAGCGAAGCACCTGATGAAGAAACTGCCCGTGGAATTATCGAGCGTTTATTCTTTAGTGATAAACGTTACGACCTGGGCGAAGTTGGTCGTTATCGTATCAACCGTAAACTGGGTAAAGATACCGGAATGAACGTAAAAGTTTTGACCAATGATGACATTATTGCCATAATAAAATACCTGATCGACTTATCAAACTCCAATGCCGATGTGGATGATATTGACCACTTGAGTAACCGTCGTGTACGTACTGTGGGTGAGCAATTATATGCCCAATTTGGAGTGGGATTGGCTCGTATGGCACGAACTATTCGTGAACGTATGAACATCCGCGACAATGAAGTATTTACACCAACCGATTTAATAAATGCCCGTACATTGAGTTCGGTTATTAACTCCTTCTTTGGTACCAACCAATTAAGCCAGTTTATGGACCAAACAAATCCTTTGGCCGAGATTACACACAAACGCCGTATGTCGGCCCTTGGCCCAGGTGGTTTGAGTCGTGAACGTGCTGGTTTTGAGGTGAGAGATGTAC
>JAYVCI010000196.1:0-10938 GCA_043750035.1 Chitinophagaceae bacterium | reverse complement strand
AATAAGCAGCAGCCCCCCAACAAAAAGAGCAGGGTATGCTATTACTTCTATATCCATTTTAAAACCAAGCGTGGCTACCATCCAACTGTCGAGCGTAGTACCCAGATTTGCACCGAGAATAATGGCCATTGCATTCTTCATGGTGAACACGCCTGCACCCACAAACGCAAGCACCATTAGTGAAACCATTGAGCTGCTTTGAAGCACTCCTGTTACTAAAGCACCGCCTGCTACCGCACCTACTTTATTTTTGGTGGACCGTTGAAGAAATAGTTTGAAATTTCTGCCTGAAAGATTTTTCAATGAGTCCTCTAACAAAAACATCGCAAAGAGAAACAAACCAATGCCGGCTAAAAGTTTAAAGATGAGAATCCACATATATATATTAAGGTTGATGTATTATTTGGTTATATTTTTCGTATTAGCAGCAATCTGTTTCTAACTGTTTTGATGGGCATTTTACCGTTCCGTAACTGCAATAAACACAGCAATCGCCCTCCTTCGGTTTTAATATACTTTTACAATTTTCGCACTCATAAAAATACTGGCAGGCATCTGTCGGCATTGTTTCACTTTTTTTGTGGCGGCAATTAGGACAAGTAATCATTGATTTTAATTCAATTTGATTTCTATCAACGCTTTTGCAAATCAATGCTGTAATGTCAATTCCATTAGAGGAATGGGGAATAGTGTTACAAGTAATGATTTTACTAATTCCTGATTTCTGTAAATCTTCAAAAGCATTTCCAGCAAATACGCCATGCACACCTATACAAACTGGAGGTTTCATGCCTGCATTTTTTAAATGCGTAATTGTTTCAATCATTGTTCGAGCAGTAGAAATAATATCATCTATAAGTACTGGCGTACAATCTATATATTTTTCTACCTGTGGTATGGATACTTTTACCTCATTATCACCCAACCTTTCTTTTTGAAGTATGATGAATGGTGTATCTGCATTGCTTGCTACTTCCTTCACCCACTGCTCACTTTCACTATCGGGGCCAATTAATAATGGATTTTTAATTTGGGCTTTTATATAATCAGAAATTAGTTGAGAAGCATGTAAAACTTTGCAGGGAATTGTATAAATTTCTGACATTGCATGCCTGCGGTGCAGGTGCGGATCGATAGTTATTAGTTCATCAGCAAATGAGGATATAAGTTTTGCAAAATATTCACTTGTGATTGCTTCTCCGGAATTAAACTTTTTATCCTGCCGCATATAGGCAAGATAAGGAGCTATCAAAATTATTTTTGTTGCACCCAAGTCTTTTAAATTTTTTGATAAGTAATATAATGGAAGCAATTTTTCATCTGGCTGATGAAGTGTACCTACTAAAATTATTTCTTTTTCTTTCACCTCTGTAATAACTCTAACATAGCTTTCGCCATCTGGGAAACGCCTGATAACAAGCTCTCCCTTAACCGCATTGAGTTTTGCTGTAATACTTTCAGCAAGTATTTCATTATCGGGTAATGCAAAAACTATTCTTTCCATTTATTCAATTGTTATGATACCGTTGATATTATTCAAATAATCTTTTACATAGTTTAACTCACCTACTGAATCTGCAAATACAGTATATAATATATCTCCCTTTTTTATATACTTTCCAAGTGGCGAAATGAATAAAATTCCTGCATGTGCTGACTTAGGTGCCCCTGCAAGCTTTGCTATCCTGCCAAGTTTTCTGTTATCTATACATTTTACTTTCCCTTCATTTGTTGAAATAACATCATATTTATATTTTGCCAAAGATGGTTCCGTAAAACCACCTTGTGCTTCGCATATATTCATAAATTTATCCAGTGCTTTTCCACTTTCTAGTATTTCTAAAGCAATGCTATTGCCGCTTCCTTTTGTATATTTATCTGACAATTCAAGCAAAGTACCAGCAAGCAGAATAGCTCTTTGTTTTAAATCCTGTGGTGCATTCTTTTCATTTCGCAAAACCGACAAAATATCAATAGCTTCTAACGATGGGCCTATACCTCTTCCTACAGGTTGGTCGCCATTTGTTATAATAGTTTTTATATGTAAACCTATGGATGCTGCAACAGCTTTAAAATAATATTGTATTTTTAATGCCTGCTCTTGCGAACGAACTTTTGCAGTTTCACCTACCGGAATATCAATCAATACATGGGTTGATCCTGCCGCAACTTTTTTAGAAAGCACGGAAGCTATCATTTGTCCATCACTATCAATATCTAATGATTTTTCTACTGAAATGATGATATCATCTGCGGGACTTAATTTTACTGCACCACCCCAGGCAATGCATCCACCTTCTTTTTCAACAACCAGTTTTATTTGTTCAATAGATAAGTTAACCGGAGCCATGGTCTCCATAGTATCTGCTGTTCCTGCGGGAGATGTAATGGCTCTTGATGATGTTTTGGGAATAGTGAAACCTGCCGCAGCCATGATGCTAACTATTATAGGAGTGGTACGATTTCCAGGAAGTCCGCCTACGCAATGTTTATCAAAAATTACCCCACTGCCCCAGTTCATTTTTTCACTGGTATTTATCATAGCTTTTGTTAAGCCAATTATTTCATTAACCGAAAGATTATTTCCTGAACATGATGTTATAAATGCAGCTAACTCTATATTGGAATAATGGCCCAATACAATATCTGTTATAATTTCATTAAAGTCAATATCGCACAGTTCTTTGCCATATATTTTTGCTCTTACTTTGCTTAATGATTCAATTTGTTTTAAGTGGGATATTTCAACAATATCACCATTATTCAAGTTTAGTCTTTTTAATGATTCCATTGACAAGCCTGCTTCTTCATGCTTAATCAAATCTGAAAGTACCACATTTAATGTTGCAATAATGCTTTTACCTTTACTATGCACAACTACTCTAGTCAATGCAGTAAAACCTTCCGACTTACATATATGACAATCGGCCCGCATAAATATCGTATTCTCTCTATAAGTATCAATACCTATATCTTTTACAATAAGTTTATGTGTATGGTGGTTATTCATTCGTGCTTATGTGCTTTTTATAATATATCGATTGTTTCATTCAAAGTAGGGATTTCTGATTCCCATCCATATACATCTTTTATTTTAACCCTAAAAGCATCGGCTGACTGAGCTTCTCCATGTACTATAAATATTCTTTCGGGTTCCTTTTTTAATTGGCCCATCCACTCTATCAATCCTTTTTGGTCTGCATGTGCTGATAGACCTTGTATATTTTCAATCTTTGCATTCACCTGAAAATATTTTCCGTGTAATTTTACTTCTTTTGCCCCTTCCAACAATGCCCGTCCTCTTGTTCCCTCAGCTTGATAACCCACTAGCAATATCGTTGCATCATGCCTCCCCAAATATTCTTCGAAATATATAAGTACACGCCCGCCCGATGCCATACCGCTGCCGGCAATTACAAGTTTGGTGCTATTATTTTTTACGATACTTATAGTTTCAGCAATTGTATTTACCAATCTTATATCTTCACACATTTCATTGCAATCGTTCATAGAAAGTTTATGCCATTTGGGATTGTGAAGAAAAACATCCAATACATTTTTTCCCATGGGGCTATCCATATATATAGGGATATTGGGAATTTTTCCTGCCTTGCGTAGTTGCCATATCATATACATGAGCATCTGAATTCGCTCAACTGCAAAACCTGGAACTATAATAGTTCCCTGCTTTTTTACAGCCTCATTTATTACATTGATTAAATGCTCTTCTGAGTCAGCGGGATGAAGCCTGCCACCGTAAGTTGATTCGATAAACAATATATCAGCGGCTTCTGGTTTTTGCGGTGGATACATCAATAAATCATTGTCACGCCCTATATCGCCCGAGAAAACAAATAGTTTGTCATATACTTTTAATTCAATGAACGTAGCTCCTATTATATGGCCATTATACTTGAAACGACAAGATATATTATCGCTAATTTTAATCCATTCATCAAGTGGTTGGGGTGAAAAATGCGGCAATGTTTTTTCAACATCAATTAAACTATATAGTGGCTTTGCGGGCTTGTGTTTTGAAAAACCTTTTTTGTTTGCCCGTTCTGCATCTTCTTCTTGAATTTTTGCACTGTCTTCTAAAATAATTTTTGCAATTTCCAGCGTTGGCGATGTACCATAAATTGGGCCTTTAAATCCGTCATTTACCAATCGAGGCAAATACCCGGTATGGTCGAGGTGGCCATGGGTGAGCAGCACCAAATCAATGGTGGCAGGATCAACAGATAAGGGTTCCCAGTTTAAGAGTCTCAGTTTCTTTAATCCCTGAAACATTCCACAGTCAATTAATATATTTTTTTCATCTGTCTGAATCAAATATTTTGAACCTGTTACTGTGCCCGCCGCACCTAAAAAATGTATTTTCATATTGTGTATTATTGTTTAACAATTTTTAATATTTTTGCAATTTGTATTATAACCATAGCGGTAATTGCCGAACTTATAGTTATCATCCAATCTGCTGTTGACATAGGATATATTGATAGTACTGTTCTTACTGGTTCAATAAGGTATAAACCTATCAGGATTATTAGGCTGCTTATGATAGCTAACCATACATAACGATTTCTGAACACTTCTGATTTGAAATAATTAGTGCCGGTTTTGCCCATGTTCAATACATGAAGCAACTGGGTGAATACAAGTGAGAAGAAAAGAATATTATTGCACAACAGCGGGTTCCAACCCTCAGATTGATGAATGGTATAATGACTTGCCAAAACACCACCAACGCTTGTAATAGCTATAACAACAGCATAGAAAATAATTGTTACCCATTTTTTTGAATCAATGATAGGAGCTGATGCTGACTTAGGCTTCTCTTTCATGATAGCATCATTACCCTCAATTACGCCCAATGCAAGAGCTGGAAGAACATCTGTAATAAGATTAATAAAAAGTATTTGTAATGGAAAGAGTTGAAAATGTAGACTAAAAATGGATGCGGTGGCAATTACCAATAGTTCACTCAGGTTGCAGGATAAAAGAAAAATTACGAATTTCTGTATATTCTCAAAAATTATTCTACCTTGTTTGATAGCGGTAACAATAGATTTAAACGAATCATCTTTCAATATCATATCGGCCACTTCCTGTGCTACCTGGGTACCCCGCTGGCCCATGGCAATACCAATATCAGCTTTCTTTAATGCAGGTGCATCATTCACACCATCGCCCGTCATTCCCACTACATTCCCTTTTTCTTGTAATACTGTTATAAGGTCAAGTTTTTGTTTTGGACTTACCCTTGCAAAAACGGAAGTATTGGCCCATTGTTTTTTATCAGCGGCTGACAACGATTCGTAGGCTTTCATTTTTGAACCTACCATCACTTCAGCATCTTTTTCCAAAATGCCCAATTCATTCCCTATATTTTTTGCTGTGGCCGGGTGATCTCCAGTAATCATCATCACTCTTATCCCTGCTGCACGGCATTCTTCAAGGGCTTTATATACTTCTTTGCGGGGAGGGTCCATCATTCCATATAATCCGATAAATGTAAGTTCCTTGCCAATGTTTTTTTCCTGTTCGTTATTACATTCCTTATATGCTCCAGCAATTATACGCAGCCCAGAAGAAGCAAGTTTTTCCGCTTCATCAAGCCAATGTTTTTTTGTAGTGTCGTCAAATGTTTTTACTTCTTTTTCTGATAATATATTTGTACTGTGTTTCACCAGTTCTTCTACCGCACCTTTGGCGTATACTATTAGTTTATTTTCATGCTTGTGCATGGTAGCCATCATTTTTGTTTCAGAAGAAAAAGGTTCTTCATTTACTTTTGGAAATTCCTTACGAACAGCATCAATATCTTCGCCTTGTTCTATTGCAAATTTTAACAAACCGGTTTCCAGTGGATCACCAATTTCTTTCCACCCCTTTCCCTTCTGTTTCAATTCAGCAGTATTACAAAGTATCGCCAGTTTCTTCATCATATCAAACGTGGGTGAGTCGTTAGTATCACCTTCATTCCATAGCATACCTTCTGCAATTACTTGTGATACTTTAATTTTATTTTCGGTAAGTGTTCCTGTTTTGTCAGTGCAAATAATATTGGTGCCCCCAAGGGTTTCAACTGCTGATAATTTCTTAACGATTACTTTATGCCTCGCCATCCTCAGCATGCCCTGGGCCAATGCAAGCGTAGCTACTATGGGCAAACCTTCGGGAATGGCTGCAACCGCAAGTGCTATAGATGTGGTGAGCATTTCTATTAACTCTTTCCCATTGAGCAAGCCGGCCACAAAAATGACAACAACAAGCACCAGGGTTATGGCCATCAATTTTTTGCTGAAAACTTCCAGCTTCTTTTCTAAAGGTGTTATAGATTGGTCGGCTCTCTCTACCAACAATGCCACCTGACCCAGCTCTGTATCCATTCCTGTTCCGGTTACCAAAGCATATACATTTCCTTTGGTGAGATGCGTTCCCTTGTATAACATATTCAAGCGTTCAGCCAAAGGTGTTTCTTCAGGCAGCACTTCATTTTTCTTTTCAACTGGGATAGATTCTCCCGTTAGGGCAGATTCATCAACCTGAAGTTGTGTATCACGTAAAATTCTGGCATCAGCAGATATCATATCGCCAGCTTCCACATATATAATATCACCGGGAACTATATTTATCGAATCATGTTCTGAAAGCTTTCCATCGCGAAGTATTTTGGCAGGAACAATTGTTAATTTTTTCAAGGCGTCCATAGACCTCACCGCCTGAAACTCCATATAAAACCCGATGAAAGAATTGATAAAAATTACGATAATAATTGCAGAGCCATCCAGCCATTCCTTAAAATAAAAAGAAAGACCTGCCGCAAAAAGAAGCAAGTAAACAATGGGGCTTTTGAATTGAGAAAGAAAAATAAGTATCAGACTTTGCTTTTTTTCATCACTGATTTTATTCTCTCCATATTTTTTTAAACGCAGCTCAGCTTCTTTGGCAGTAAGGCCGTCAGAGCCATTACTCTGCATCTGCGATAAGGCATCCTCTCCTGAAACAGCATGGTAATTTATATGTTTTTTATTGCTTTTCATTTTTAATCAAATGTTGACATAACTGATTTCCTTCCTGCAAAACAGCTTTAATTCTTGTTTGCTTTACACCTGCCTGAACTAAGTATTGCTCATTATCACATAACTCTTTGCAAAGCACAATTTTTCTATCCAACAAGCTTTGTTTTTCTGTTTTAGTAAGTGTAGTAAGACAGGTAATGGGATAAAGGCCGAGCGTATCTATTAGATCTTTCAAACTGTCTTTTGCAGGGTAATCCCATCCCAGTAATTTCAATCCTGCACAATTTCCATATTGCAGTGCATCATCTGTAAACCTTGTATTGGTAACTACCCATCCCTGGTGAAATTTAGTTCCGTGTCCTGGAATTTTTACCCATGCAGCTTCTACATCTTTAAAACGTGCTTGTATATATAATGGTATTTTTACATCACATACAGTTCCTGGTTGATTGTGATATTTACATTCAATCATAAAATGCTGTTCGCCTTTTTCAGCTATCACATCTATTTCATGATTTACACATTGCCCCTTAACAATCTCTCCAACTTTAACCAGATAGCCTTGATTCCTTAAAATTTCTCCTATATATTTTTCAAATGGAAAACCCGAAGGCCCAAGCTCCATAATTGCTCTTTTTAATTGGTATTTAGCAGCAACAGGTTTAGTACCTTGCTTAAGAAGACTTAACGCCATGCGATAGATTTTTTGGGTAGAAATACCCGGGTATAATTTTTTGGATACCTGAGCTACTATTATAGCTATTTGTTCATCGCTTGCTCCTGCTCGCAGCAATGAATTTCGTAATTTTGATTCTGAAAAAGCAACATTCTCACCAGATGCCTTAGTAATAAATATTTGATTTTGTTGTTTCATTTATATCGTAGTTTTTTATGTGTTTTTATCAACCAGTTTCATCTATATTTAGATATGCAATATTTCACATTTCCACGCATAGAGTTAGTGACCCTAGTCAATATAAAAACTGATTACTATCAGTTATATATTTTAGTGTACACAACCTCGCAAAGATTAGTTTCTTTCAAGTTAAAGTATTACATAATTCTATAAAAAAATTACATAATTCACTTATTTCTGAGGGTATATTTCACCTTTTTTCCCAATCATTTTGTATTATATTCTTCAGATTCTACATTATCCTAGAATTTCAATCTCGAGACCTCCGATTTTGAAATCCCAACTTTATTTCTATATATTTCACTTTTATTAAAGTACATATATAATTAAAATCTCGCAATACCCTCCCGAATCCTATTCAGGACACAAATCCCCATCCACCAATTAAACCCCATCATTCATAAATAAAAACCCCTCATTCGTATATTTGGGTTTGTTATTTTAAAATTATGTTTTACATTTGTCCAACTTAATTAAATTCCTTATAATATGAAAACCAGAATTACCAACATGCTTTTTGCTACCTTTCTTTTTGCTGTGGCACTGCCCATTATGGCTCAAGACCTGCACAACCAAGGTGCAACTATTTTTATTAGTCCCGGTACTATTTTGCATGCAAATGGCAATGTGGTAAACCATCCTGGAAGTTTGATACAAAATGCAGGGAGCTTTACCATAAATGGCAATTTAACCAATCAAGCTTCGCTAAAGGGAAGTGGCACCATTGAACTAATGGGCTCCTCGCCCCAAGTACTTGATATGGGTGGCGACAGTGTTCAAAATCTAATAATCAATAACGCAGCCAATGCCACACTTACTACCCCTGCGGTGGTCATGTTCAATCTCGATTTTCAAGCGGGCAAGCTGGTATTGGGCTCAAACAATATTAGTTTGGATGAGGCCGCAACCATTACCAATTATACATCCAGTAAATATGTAGTTACCAATGGAACAGGAAACTTAATACAAAACGGTATCGGGGTCACAGGCCGCACAGGCACCATTGATTTCCCTGTTGGCAATAGCACCACTTCATACAATCCAGCCAGCATTAACAATACAACCGGCACCAAAGATAATTTTTCAGTAAAAGTTTATCCTACTATATATAATAGCTATTCAGGAGGTGTGGGAGGTGGTGGTGCTTTAAGTAGCAGCGAAGAAGTAGATCGCACTTGGGTTATAAACGAAGCCACAGGTGGTGGTAGCAATGTAGCACTCACTTTGCAATGGAATGCGGCCGATGAAGATGGTTCATTTGTGCGAAGCAATAGTGCTATCGCTTTTTATAATGGTGGTTGGATATTAAATCCCAATGGTGGTGCTGCAAGTGGTAGCAATCCTTACACACGGTCACGCAGTGGGCTTTCTACATTTAGCAATACGCCTTTTGGTCTGGGCAGCACGGGCTCCCCCTTACCTGTAGTGTTCTTTGGTTTCGATATAGAAAAACAAAACCTGGATGCACATATAACTTGGGGTACGGCAACACAATATAATGCAAGTCATTTTGAAGTGGAAAGAAGTTTTGACGCAATACATTTTGAAACTATTGGAACCATTTCCGCATTAAAAAATACCAATACCAATACCAATTATTCATTCGACGACAAAATGGTATTGCAAAATATGATGAACACAAATGTTCCTTATGTGTATTATCGCATAAAAGAAGTTGACATTGATGGTAAAACACAAAGCACAGGTATAAAATCATTGCAAGTTCAGGGCAATGCAACTGCCAGTGTTACCATGGAAAGCGTAAAACTATTGCCCAATCCTTATAACGATAATTTTGCCATGTTATATAATATGACCAACAATATGCGTATTGATTTTAGGTTATTAGATATGAGCGGCAAACTCATATATACCCAAAGTGCAAATGCTGTGAAGGGCCTGAACCAGTTCGATTTTAAAGGTTTTGGCCACTTGGCACAAGGTATATATATGATAGAAGCACAATTGCAAAACGGCGAAAAACAATTGTATAAAATTGTAAAGAATTAATCGATTTTTATTTTATTTGGGAATGCTGCTAAAACAGCGTTTGGCTATTTTTGCTAGCATTAAACTTGAGCCTATTTTTGATTATTTGTGATAACAAAAATTTAAAAAATATTGTCTTTGCTTTATGCAAATCATCACATTTTAATCGAGTTTAGAATTGGTATAAGATATATTGGCTAGTGGGAAACACTATAAAAATCAAAGCTCGTCTTAGCATTTTGTCATTTTTTCTTTTGTAATTGGTTGTTTTGGAAAATTGTCTGGGCCATACACGCAAGCAATCTTAGCCTTAAAAAAATCACAGCACAGCTTTTAGAAAATTAACTCCTCAAAAATATTAACTCCTCATGTTCAAAGGGTTGTATTTTTCTGTAGAAAATTACTACTTTTATATTGTTTAGAATGATTCTAAACAATATTTTTGCACCGATAAAAAAAAAGCACACACTATAATACAAATTACACACTATCAATGAGATCATTAGTATTTACAATTTTTACAGCCTTCATGTTTTCGTTCACGCAGGCACAAACAGGAACTATAAAAGGAAACATAACACACACTGACAGCATTACAAATATGCCCAATGTAAATGTTTATCTCGAAGAGACAAAATCAGGAGCCGTTACTAACGGGAATGGCAATTATACCATTGAACAAATAAAGCCCGGCAGCTATACGCTTGTGGCATCAAATCTGGGATATTACACCATTAAAAAAGAAGTTCAAATACAGGCAGGCGAGACGGTGATTATTAATTTCTACTTAACTGAGATTATATCCACACTGAACGAGGTGATGGTGATGACCAATGGGAGCAATGGACTAAAAGAAATCCCGGGATCGGGGCATTATATATCACCGAAGGATATTCAAAAATTCAGCTATACTGATATCAACCGTACGCTTCGTGCTGTGCCTGGCATCAATATACAGGAAGAAGATGGATTCGGACTTAGACCCAATATAGGTCTAAGGGGAACAGG
>JAYVCI010000195.1:0-7697 GCA_043750035.1 Chitinophagaceae bacterium | reverse complement strand
TCCAATGATTTTATATAACGAAGCATTTCTGTTTCGCTATGATATACATTAAAATTTGGATGGGTTAAATATTCTGTGGTACGCGTTGCACCTCTATATGTAGCAATATCTATATTAAAACTTGCGTTCTCAGGTTTGCCTTTTGCTGATGCAAAAACATTGATGATATCATTCAAATCTTTTCCGGTTACAGTTTCGTCCAAAGCTATATATACTTTCCCAAAATCGTATCTGAAATTGATATGGTGTTTTTCTGCAATAGATTTAATTTCGTTGCCATCGGCCTCCACATATATTGTATCGAAATAATTTTTGCTGGGAACGGTATATCCCAAATCCGTTAATGCTTTTGAAAGTGATGCCGCATTGTTATGTATATTTTGTGCAATTGTTTTCAATCCTTTTGGCCCATGATATACGGCATACATGGCTGCCATATTGGCCAACAAAACTTGTGCAGTACATATATTAGAAGTCGCTTTTTCGCGGCGTATATGTTGCTCACGAGTTTGCAAAGCCATACGCAATGCACGGTTGCCCTGTGCATCTATACTTACCCCAATTAAACGACCGGGCATATTGCGTTTGTATTCATCTTTGGTTGCAAAAAATGCAGAGTGCGGACCACCGTAACCCAGCGGTACACCGAAGCGTTGCGATGAACCAATAGCTACATCAAATCCCATTTCACCGGGTGACTTTATAATAGTTAACGCCAATAAATCAGTAGCAGCAACTGTATATATTCCAGCAGCTTTTGCTTTGCTACAAAAATCGGAATAATCAGAAATTTCGCCGTGTACATTTGGGTATTGTAATATTGCTCCGAAGAAACCAGCATCGAAATTAAATTCAGAAGCTTCGCCAAAAACGAGTTCAATTCCAACAGGTTCAGCACGGGTAATTAATACATCTTTTGTTTGTGGGAAAACATCATTGGCTACAAAAAATTTATTTTTTCCATCGGCTGCTTGTGCATGCAACATGTGCATAGATTCTGCGGCGGCGGTTCCTTCGTCAAGCAAAGAAGCATTGGCAATTTCCAGACCTGTGAAATCGCAAACCAAAGTTTGATAGTTCAACAAGCTTTCCAATCGGCCTTGGGCAATCTCAGCTTGGTAAGGTGTATATTGTGTGTACCAACTTGGGTTTTCAAATACATTACGCAAAATAACTGTGGGTGTAAGCGTGCCATAATATCCCATTCCTATATAACTGCGGAACACTTGGTTCTTGGCAGCGGTGGTTTTCAACTCAATTAGCAAATCATTTTCACTAATAGGTGCTGCCAAGTTCATGGGCTGCTTGCGGCGAATATGAGCCGGAATAGTTTTGTTGATCAATTCATCTACACTGCTCATACCAAGGGTTTTCAGCATCTCTGTGGTTTCTTGAGCATTGGGGCCAATGTGGCGTTGTTGGAAATTTTTGTCGGACATTTTTGTATTTTGATTTTGCTATTTTTATTGAAATAAGAGTTGGTTAAAAGGGTCACAAAAATAATAAATAAATAGGGGATTTTTATGGGGGTGGAAAAATATTTAGAGTTTCTAATTTATGTTGTTAAACAATTCGTTTCAGAAGATTTTATGTCATTATTCAACTCCTTCAGAGTTGCGTTCGAGGATCACTTTTCTCCTTGCATTTCATGCAAGGTTATTCATATTGAATCCCTTCAGGATTCTTTCAGGACATTGTAATACGTGACAACTCCAAAGGAGTTGAACATGAATAACCCCGAATGAAATTCGGGGCCCAGGAAAATCGACAAACAGCAACTCTGAAGGAGTTGAATAGCTGCGAATAATGAGCACTTAATATATATAACACGAAATTGACTTTGACGAGAAATAGCTTTTTATCGACACTGTTCAACTCCTTCAGAGTTGCGTTCGAGGGTCGCTTTTCTCCCTGCATTTCATGCAAGGTTATTCATATTGAATCCCTTCAGGATTCTTTCTGCAATATTACAAATATGCAACAACTCTGAAGGAGTTGAATATGAATAACCTCGAATGCAATTCGAGGAGCATGAAAAGCGACGGACGCAACTCTGAAGGAGTTGAATAACAGAGCATACGCATAGAGGATTGCCATGTCACCCTCGTCCAATCAAGTCTCCTTACGATTGATACGATGTATTATATTATAACGATGCTACAAACTTCACCCAATCCTCCGCAATCTTCCCTTTCAGAACCCTGGGGAATTTTACTTGTGCACCGCCTTTGCCTATGCTGGCTAGGAAATTATTGAACTGCTCGTTGGGTATATAAGTTACATTCATTCTTTTAAGAGCATGGGTGCGTTCCACTATATAATCATCATTCAGTTCACCCAGTTTCGCATCCAGTTTTTGTTTATATACTTCGGTGTCAAATGGTTTGTTGCTGCCTATATACCAATCGTGGCCGATAGGGCCATTGTCGGTTACACCTATTACGCAAAATTCGTTGCTAATTAGTCCCATTTCATTGCTCACATAATTAAAAGCATCATTCATATTTTCAACTGAAAGGTGCTCTCCACAAAGGCTCAGGAAATGTTTGGTGCGTCCGGTAATTTTAATTTCTAAATGTTTGAGAGATGAAAAACGAATGGTATCGCCAATGAGATAACGCCAAGCACCAGAGTTGGTAGTAATTACCAAGGCGTAGTCAATACCTTCTTCCACTTCTTTAAGTGAAAGTGCTTTTGCACTCGGTAATATATTTCCATCGTTGTCGAAATTTTCTTCATTAAAGGGAACAAACTCAAAATAAATTCCATTGTTCAACAACAAACGCATGCCATTAATATATGGCCTTGCTTGAAAAGCCAAAAATCCTTCACTGGCCAGATATGTTTCCCAATAATGTAAGGGTTTGCCACACATGGCATCAATACTTTTCCTATAAGGCTCCACCGATACGCCACCCCAAAGATATACTGTAAGGTTGGGCCATATATCGTGTATGGTTTTTAAATGGTATCTTTCTATAATACGTTCAAAAATAAGTTTGATCCAAGCAGGCACTCCGGCAATGGTTCCTGGGTCCCAATTGGGGGCATTTTCTATAATATCATCAATTTTTGAATGCCAATCTTTCAATGCACGAATCTGAGGTTCTGGCTTGGTGTAGGGCTCAAACCAAAAAGGCACATTGCCAGAGGTGATGCCGCTTAAATCGCCACTAAAATTAAGGCCATTAAATTGCAAATTGGTACTGCCACCTATCATGATATAATGTTTGTTCAGAATACCTTTGGGTATCTCATTACAGCTTGCAATCCGCATAAGTTGTCTCGCACTGCCACGGGTGATGTGCTTAATCATGCTTTTGGTAACAGGGATATATTTGCTCGCACCTTCGCTGGTACCGCTACTCAATGCAAAATATTTCATCTTACCCGGCCAAGTTACCGACTCTTGCCCCTCATACGCTTTTTGCCACCAAGGGTGCATGGTTGAATAGTTTGATAATGGAACTTTTTCTTTAAAAAGCCTCGTCACGTTATCATCAAATACAATGCTTGAGAAATGGTAATGCTGCCCAAATTGTGTATTCCCAGCTTTCAAAAGCAACCTTTTGAGCGTACGTAATTGTGAGGCATAAGCCCGCTCCACTGGATTTCTATTCCCACTGCCTGTTAGGGCCTTCTTCACAATTTGTGTTATACTTGTCATCTGTATTAGTGAATGATTGCAAAGCAAACAAACACTGCAAATTAAACGCTAATTGTCAATACAAAAAAATCAAGGCTGCAAATAAGGGTTGTTCGATTTCTCAAACCCAATAGTGGTAGGCTCCCCATGTCCACTATATACTTTACAATCAACAGGTAAGGCGAAGAGTTTATTTTTGATAGAACTGATTAAAGTATCATAATCGCCCCCCGGCAAATCGTAACGCCCAATTCCTTGACGAAACAAAACATCGCCCTGAAAAATTTCGTTGGTGGTTTTATTATAATATCCAAGATGCCCCGGGGCATGGCCTGGCAAAAACAAAACATCCAAATTTGTTTGGCCAAATGTGAGGGTATCGCCTTCTTCTATAGATATATATTTTGCCACAGGCATAGGGATATTGAAACCCATTGAAACACCCCATTTGATGCTATATTCCATGGTTGCCATATCTATCTTATTTATATAAACAGGCAGGTTCCATTTGCCCACACAAAAGCCTACGCCCAATACATGGTCTATATGCCCGTGGGTGAGCACGATTTTTTTAGGAATAAGATTGTTTTCTGTTATAAAATTGGCCAATGTTTTTTCCTCTTGAGCATTGCTGCATCCCGGATCTATTATAATACATTGCTTGGTATCATCCCACACGATATAGGTGTTCTCGTAAAAGGGATTGAAGGTGAAGGAGTGGTGTTGCATTTGGCTGCAAAAATAGTATCAAGTAGCTACTATCAGGAATCACGACGAAAAAAAATGATGAATTATGTCCCGATAGCTATCGAGAGATAAATTATGAATAGTTGACACTATCTGTTTTACAGTCTCGTGGCTAAAGCCGGACGGTAATAATTAGTTCATTCAGTACTGGCTACCCTTCTCACTCTATCCTCAATTCAGTAATCAGAAAACTTCCCGAATTGCTTTTCATAAGAATATGTACTTTGAAAATACCTGTGCCAGTTTCCAATTTGCCATTGATAAATCTGGTAGTTTGGTCGCTCACACCTTTGCGGGTGATGGTAAAATTACTGGGCTGATTTTTGGAGAAGAAATCTTTTATTATCATCTCCGCCTGGATTTTGCTGTACGTTTCTTCTTTGCCCATAATGCTCAACTCTATTGAATTATTGAAACTGTGGCTTAGCTCAGTGGCATTGCCCTCTTTCATGTTGCGGGCGATTTTGTCGTTCAAGTCCTCAGCAAACAATGACATAAGGGCAACAAAAGCAATATATAATACGGGCATGTGGGTTATTTTTATTGCTTGCAAACTTAGCTAAAATTATGCCGAAAAAAAAAGAAAAACAGGAGTAAGGAATAAGGAGTAAGGAGCTGACGCCGCATGGCACTTACTCCTTACTCCTTATTCCTTACTACTAATTACTGACTACTATAGCATATTTTTGCACTTAAATTTAATACTATGGGCGATAAAGTAATACTAATGATACTGGACGGCTGGGGCAAAGGGCAGGCTTATGAAGGCAATGCAATAGAACTGGCAAAGAACAAATTTGTGGAAGGGCTGGCCAACCATTACCCCATGGCTTATTTGCAAACATGTGGAGAAGCCGTGGGATTGCCCGAGGGGCAAATGGGAAACAGTGAAGTGGGACATCTTAACATTGGTGCGGGCAGAATTGTATATCAACAATTGGAAATTATCAATAAAGCTTTTCGTGAAAACAAAGTGGATGAAATTCTAAGTTTTGCAAACGCAATAAAATATGCAAAAGAAAATAAAAAAGCTTTTCATTTATTAGGTTTGGTAAGCGATGGTGGTGTGCATTCTTCTATGGATCATTTAATGGGATTGTGTGATATATTAAAAAATAGTGGACTCGACAATATATATATTCATGCATTTACCGATGGCAGGGATACAGATCCAAAATCAGGGAAAAAATATATACAAACTATTTCAGAACATATACAATTCGCCGCGGCGAACAATATACAATTGGCAAGTATTATAGGACGCTACTATGCAATGGACCGCGACAAACGCTGGGAACGTGTAAAACTTGCTTACGATTTATTGGTACACGGAAAAGGAACTATATATAATAATGCAATAGAAGCCATTGAAACATCATATACAAATAATATAACAGATGAATTTATACAACCTATTGTATTAAGTACTGATGGTATTAATCCTATTGCAAAAATACAAGATGGCGATGTGGTATTGATGTTCAATTTTCGCACCGACCGTGGCCGCGAACTTACGCAAACCCTTTGCCAACAAGCATATCCAGAGTTTGACATGAAGCCACTCGATTTGCACTACCTCACCATGACTATATATGATGATACCTATAAAAATGTGCAAACACTTTTTCACAATGATGATTTGGCAATGACTTTGGGCGAAGTATTACAACAAAATAACAAGAAACAAGTACGTATTGCCGAGACTGAAAAATACCCGCATGTTACTTTCTTTTTCTCGGGTGGTCGTGAAAAACCTTATGATGGAGAGACCCGTAAAATGTGCCAATCGCCTAAAGTTGCTACGTATGATTTGCAACCAGAAATGAGTGCAGAAGATGTGAAGAACGCAGTGCTTGAAGTGATACAAAATGATGCCGCAGATTTCATTGTAGTTAATTTTGCAAATCCTGATATGGTTGGTCACACAGGTGTGCTATCTGCTGTAATAAAAGCGATAGAAAAAGTAGATGATTGTGCCCGCCAAATTGTGGAACAGGCCACCGCAAAAGGCTGGAACATCCTGATCACTGCTGACCATGGCAACAGCGAATATATGCTCAATCCTGATGGTTCGCCCAATACTGCACATACTACCAATGATGTTCCTATATATTTATTGGCGAATGATGCAGCTATAAAAATGCATAATGGGAAGTTAGCAGATATTGCTCCTACTATATTACAATTGATGCATCTGCAACAGCCGAATGAGATGACGGGGGTGAGTTTGTTGGAGGAATAATCTATATATCATACTTCCGTCATTGCGAGGATCCCGAATGCATTCGGGACGACGTGGCAATCTCACTGAGTGTGTGCTCGGTTATTTATATATATTCTACCAGCATATATCGAAGATTTTATGTCGCTATTCAACTCCTTCAGAGTTGTTATTTGTCGCTTTTCAGTCTCCCCATATTGCATATGGGGTTATTCACATTCAACTCCTTCGGAGTTGCCGTTCGTCGCTTTTCTGTCTCCCCATCCGCCGCGGCGGAGCATATGGGGTTATTCACATTCAACTCCTTCGGAGTTGCCGCATATATATATAGTATAAGGAATCCTGAAGGGATTCAATACGAATAACTCGGCATGAAATGCCGAGGCCGTGATATCGTCCTCAAACGCAACTCTGAAGGAGTTGAATAGCTGAGTATATGCGGGGAATTCCCACATCGCAATGATGATGAAGAGGATTATTATCTTATCAAATATACAACCCCATTATAATCATGCGATTTAAAATTTAGATCTACAAACCTTATCATAAATAAATATTCGCCCTGTTCGCAATCTGCATGGGTGTTCATGCGTTTCCCGTTCCAGGCAGCACAATCGTTGCCACTGATATACTTGCCATTTATAGGCTCACAACCCTCGGGAGTTCTATATACCAACTCTCCCCAGCGATTGTATATTGTCATATCAATAATTTTTGTATTATTAACCACTGGATAAAACAAATGATTGCCTAATTTACTTTTTGGATAAAACGCATTGGGTATATAACAAGTAAAAGTATCTGCAATAATGATGGTGTTTTTTATTGAATCTATACATCCAAAATTATTGGTTACCAAAAGTTTTACAGTATATATACCTGTATCTTTATAATTATGATACTGCGAAGAAAAAGATTGGTTCATGGCTGAGTCTCCATCGCCAAAATACCAATTGGCATTATTGTAATTTATACTTTTATTGTTATATTAAAACTAATATATAATATTACAAAATACTTCGTATATTTGCACATGCAAAAATTACAAATAACCTCAATGAGCGTTCCTGAAATAGAAGCCTT
>JAYVCI010000194.1:0-30555 GCA_043750035.1 Chitinophagaceae bacterium | reverse complement strand
GACTCAGCATATTTTAGTGATACTTTGGTAAAACATAAATACATAAACAGTGGTAATTATACAGTTACCATCAAAGTAATTTCTGACAGTATGTGCAGTGACCAATTTACCAAAAATATAGTTATAGATCCCAAACCTACAGCTAAAGTTTTTGCAACCAATGCGTGTTTGAATATCCTGATAACGCTGCATGACAGTAGCGGTGGCACATATCCTATTGTTTATCGTTATTATAGTTTTGGCGATGGTACGGACACTGTTACCGACCAAGCAGTTTTCTACCATCAATATAATATATCTGGATACCATACCATTACACAGATAGTGCAAAACTCAGTAGGATGTTATGATACCAACAGCATCACTATTTATATATATCCCTTACCCAAATTTAATATCACCAACTCCATTGCCTGTGCATTTGAAACCATGTACTTTACCGATTCCACCACCATTGATTCGGGAGGCTTTAAGCAGTTTATATGGGACTTTGGAGACAATTCAGGCAAGTTGTTCTCGCCCAAAAATATTGGTGTTACACATATATATAGCTATGGCGGAAACTATAATATAACCATTGCTGCACGAACTGTATTCGACTGTATAGATTCTTTTGGGCTCACAGTATATATTAATTATGCTCCTGAACCCAAATTTACCGCCGAAGATATTTGCTTGGGCGACAGTACGGTGTTTAGCGACTTATCTACCATCTCTCGTGACACTATTAATCAATGGGACTGGGATTTTGGAGATGGGCAAAAAATGAGTTATAATAGTTATGCTTCTGCCATTTCCCACTTGTATGATACTGCTGGAAATTTCTTGGTAAAACTAACCTGTACCAGTAGTAGTAATTGTAAGAAAGAATATTCGAGTTATATAACAGTACACGATATTCCCCATATCAAATATAAGCTTAACACCTACCGTGGCTGCCTGCCACTCAGTGTCAATTTCAAGGACCAATCATATAATTCCACGGATTCCATTACTTCCTATTCCTGGAATTTTGGTGATGGATATGGCTCCATATTGCAAAACCCTACCCATATTTTCCGCAAATCGAAACTATATATAGTTTCCTTAAAATTGGTTTCTGCTTTTGGCTGTATTGACTCATTTAGCGACTCCATTCCTATTTACCCTTATCCGCTGCCTACTGCCATCATCAATGCTTTCCCCGATTCTACACCTTCGCTTCAAGCTTTGGTTCAGTTCAGCAATATATCACTACAATATATACAAGGTTTTTGGGATTTCGGCGATGGCAATACCTCAACAGCAACAAATCCATTCCACCATTATGAAGACACGGGTGTATATCATTCGCAACTGATAGTTAAGAATCATTATGGCTGTTATGATACTGCCTACAAACGTATCTTTATTATGCCCGATTTTACTTTTTATGTCCCCAATACTTTTACGCCCAATGATGATGGCCTCAATGAAACCTTTGGCCCCAAAGGATATTTTAAAGGCATTGCCAATTACAAATTGATTGTATGGAACCGCTGGGGCCAGAAAGTTTTTGAAACAACTGATATCAATAACCAATGGAATGGCACATTCAGAAACGAAGGCGTTCCATCGCCCATGGATGTATATATATACCGTATGGAATACCAAGATTATTTCGGACGAAAACACAATACTGCAAACCAGGTGCATTTGATTCGATAATGTGTATAGACAATCCTGTGGTCGGCGACAACGCCGACCACAGGCAGAATCATCGAAGACGACATTTGAAATGATATTACCCAAAGCCGAATACTTATTTCAATTATACTATTGGAAATTAAAACACGAATGAGTATTTATCCCTTGCCATCATTATTTTTGCAGTGCTAGAACCATGCATAAATAATTTGCCGGGCAATAGATAATCTCATACCATGAAAATATTATTTGCTATACAGGCCACCGGTAATGGTCATTTGAGCAGGGCACGCGAAGTAATCCCATTCTTACAACAGCATGGTGAATTGGATATTATGGTCAGTGGTTCCGATGCCGAAGTTAGTTTGCCATACGCAGTAAAATATCGTAAACACGGATTGGGTTTTACATTTGGTAGCAAGGGCGGGGTGAACTATTGGAGCACTTTTAAAAAATTGAAGCCTTTGCGTTTGTTGCAAGATATACGTTCATTCCCAATTGAGAAATATGATGTAGTAATCAACGATTATGAGGCCATTACAGCATGGGCTTGCCAAATGAAAGATAAACCCTGTATTGCACTCAGCCACCAATCTAGTTTTAGCAGTAGGCTAATGCCCAGGCCAGCCAAAAAGGATTTGGCGGTAGAACTCTTATTAAAATACTATGCTCCCTTCACCGGTGCCGTGGCATTGCATTTTAGCAATTATGATAACTTCGTTCATACCCCAATTATCAGAAGCGAGATACGTCAGTTAGAGTCTGTTGATAAAGGGCACTGCACGGTTTACCTGCCTGCATTCCACGACAAACTATTGTTACCCATATTGAAACAAGTGAAAGATGTAGAATGGCATGTGTTTACCAAACATAGCAAACAACCTTATACAAGTGGCAATGTAAAAGTGAAGCCGATCAATAATGAAGCTTATGTAAAAAGCTTGGCCACCTGCAACGGATTGGTTTCAGGAGGTGGCTTTGAAGGGCCTGCAGAAGCCATGTTCCTCCGCAAAAAACTGTTTGTAATACCCCAAAAAGGGCAATACGAGCAACAATGCAATGCCGCGGCTCTCGATTTAATGGGTGTCCCAATGGTACATCAAATGGGTCCGGGCTTTGCCACTACCTTAACCAAGTGGCTCAACCAAAGTAAACCTATCGAGGTAAACTATCCCGACCAAACCGAAATGCTTGTAGCCAAAGCGGTGCAAATGGCAATGAACAGTGCCAATACGAACAGTGGCAATGGCTATAAGTCTGCCTCTTCGGGGTTATAGTTTATTAAAACCCGTTTCTGTATTCTTTTACAAAATATATCTATCAGTATATAATTTCTGCGTCTTTTCAAATATCATCTTAAGAAAGTAAAATATATATGATTTATTTCCTATTATTGCACATTAAATCCAGGCCAATGAAAATGACAACAATACGGAAAATACAGTTTGCAACACTTTTTTGTGCTCTATCCCTAACAGTATGTTCCCAATCGGCTATTGATTTTGATAGGTATGTAACATTAAAATCATCAGGTAAATTACCCGATGATATTACCCGATTATCCATTGATAAATACAAGGATGAATTAACAAGAATAAAGCAAAAAGATTTGTCGAGGGCAGATCGTAAGTTGGAACAAAAATTCCAACTAGATGCTAACTATTCAATAGACCGAATTCTTTTAAGTGGAAGGGTATTATATAATGACCCGCTCTCGGTTTATGTAGCAAAAATAGCAAAAGAGATATTGAAAGACGACCTGGAAACTTATAATAAACTTAGGTTTTATACCGTTCGTTATACCAGTGTTAATGCTTTCACCACCCCCAGTGGGATTATTTTTGTGAACATAGGTTTGATGGCACAGCTAGAGAACGAAGCACAGCTAGCTTATATACTTTGCCATGAGATAACCCATTACAAAAAACAACATTCATTATTGGGTTTTAAATTTGAAAGTAAGCTAGAGAGAAAAATATCGAAAAATAATTACCGCACCAGCAACCAGGATAATTTTTTGACGAAATGTGCTTTCAATAAGGAACAGGAGATAGAAGCGGACGAAGAGGGATTCCAATTATACAAAAAATCTGGATACAGTTTGGCCGCTATTGATGGAGTGTTCGATGTATTGCAATTTGCCAATTTGCCTTTCGATGAAGTACCATTCAACAAACGTTTTTTTGAGGACAAACTGCTAAAGTTTCCCGCTGATTTTCAGTTGGCAGACAGTCTGTTGAAACCCGTTAACCAAGATGACGATGGAGACGATGAAGAATCTACACATCCTTCCATTCGCAAAAGGAGGAAATTGATTGAAAATATTATGGAGGGGCTGAACAAAAAAGACCGTAAAAACTATTTGGTATCTAAAACTGAGTTTGAATTAACAAGAAAAATTGCACGTTTCGAATTGCTTCATCTATATATGCTCAACCACGATTATGAATATGCACTATACAGTGCTTTTATATTGAGTGAAGCTGACTCTAACAGCTATTATATAAATAAAACCATAGTAAAGAGTTTGTACGCTATTACAAAAATATCGGGAAAAGAAGGTGAGTCGGGATTCAAATCGGTACATGCAGATTATGAAAAAATTGAAGGAGCATCAGGTTCCTTATATTACTTAATAGAAAAACTGCACGAAGAACCGCTGGCATTGAATATATTGGCATTAAAAAAAAATTGGGAATTAAGAAATAAGCATCCGGAAGATGAAGAATTAGATAAAATTGCTGACGAATTATTTCTGCTGCTTGTAAAAGAAAACAAAGCAAATTTTGCCGACTTTGAAGATTTTAAAGTGGATGACAAAGACACCACTGCAATTGAAAAGAAAGCTGAAGATGAAGAGCCCGTTATAAAAAGCAAGTATAATAAAATAAAAAGGGCCAAAAAGGAAATTATCAAAAAGACCACCTCAAGCAAATCATATATATATGCCGGAATGATGGAACTGGTTAAAAACCCTGAATTTAGAAAAGCATTTAAGAAAGCCGAAAACATAGCTTTGACCATTACCAAAACTGAAGATAATGAAAGCAAATTCAACAAGAAAAAGAAAAATGAAGACAGTAAAGAGCAGACGACAGCATCCATAGATAAAGTGATAGTGTCAGAACCTTTTTATTATAAGGTTGATTTGCGTAAAAAGGAATCGTTCAAGCAACAAGAAAGTGAAAGAGCATTGGTTAACTTGGATGAGAAAATATCTAGGTTAAGTGATAAGGCCCAGATTAAAGCCGTGAGATACAATTCAAAAACCTTGACCACCGACGATGTGGATGTTCTAAACAATATCATGCTTATCAATGATTACCTGCGTGACAATAACCAAAATGAGGAAAGTAATTTGATAAAGGTCGATTATAAAGAAATTGAGAAACTTATACAACAGAATAATACACCTTACTTAATGAATATGGGAATTTTCTATGCCATTGAGGACAGAGACCCCGATGATATGTTTATGCATTACGCTCTCTGCTTACTTACTGGTGGATGCTATGTTCCTGTGGTTATATATAAGTTACTAAAAGTAAATTTTGCTACCTATATTATGTCAGAAACTATTGATTTGAGAACAGGGAAATACATATACAATACTATTAAAAAAATAAATAGTCGAGATAAGGATTATGTGATTGAAATGCATTTATATGACATGCTTTTACAACTTAAACACAACAAACACCAAGACTAAATAATTATGATGAAGCCCCATATATTAACTTTTTCGTTACTTATTTTTATAATTATTCCCTGCAAGGCACAAGTGCCCGGATTTATAGGAAAAAGAATTGTGGTGAGTGGCGGGATCATGTTTTGTCCGGCCCACCACCCCACTTATAACAACCGACAGGAATCGAGGTTGATCAGTGATTTTACTACTTCATTTCTCGAGAACTATTCGGTGTACGGAATAAATTGGACCAAGGCACTTGGAATTGATTGTGCTATCTCGCGGAGTTCAACATTGGGTGTAAATTTCCAAAATATGAGGTCTTCTGCTTTTATCTATGATCAAAATAGTAAAATTAATATTAGATATGTATATGGAAACAGCATAGGGGCCAATATCAAGTTTTTCAATATTGGCAAAGGGGCACTAGCACCCATTGGGAATTTTCAAAAAATAGGCCTTAGTCTTTTACTTACTCGAAGCTACGATTCTTTAGATAATATATTGAAAACTGCTCCTACAAAAAATCATTTCTATACATTCACATACGGATTTGGTAAAACTGTGATAATTAAAAAAAGTTTTACCTTTACTTATGGAATGGATATTACCCTGATGCTCGATAGAAATATTGGTCCTTTAATAAGTAGAAATGATTCGCGTAGATATTGGGATGCGAGTTTTTATAGAATACGGAAAATGCAGTTTTTGAATGTTTATGCTACTGTTGGCTATATCTTTTAAACTTATTATATGAATAGCTATTTTATTATATTATATGTATTTGCGGTATTGTGTTTCTCCTCGTGCGATCATGTAACTACCTGCAAAATACCAAGCCCAGCGTTTGATTCCCTAACCGTTAACCTAAAAACGTATGCAAATTATCAATATATTAAATCTACAAAGTATGATCCGCTTGCCACCCATATTTGGTACGGAATCAGCACGCCTATATCAAACCAGAAAATTTTAATTTCACAAGGATCATCACCTACCCTAAAATATACTTTTGACAGGGAAGGGATATACAAGTTTGGATTGGTTTCTACTAAATACGAATGCTATAGCGATACATTGGTTTTAACTGTCAATTCTTCTAAAAACAATAGCGGGGGTGGTTCGGGGCCTTGTTTATTGCCAGTTGGTAATGACTTTAAATTGCTGAATACCTATTATACTGCCACCAACACACCTAACCTGACCACTACTTCAAACTATGCTTATACAGGCCTTTATGATAATGGTGGCAATAATGTATATTTTTATTTACCAAAAACATTTTCAAATTCACCCATAATTGGCGATTATACAATTAATGGTACAAAATCATATACTCAATTATCGGGTACAGAGTGTGCTATTGAAATAAAAGGAACAAGATATGCGGCTGTAAATCCCATTACTGCACGTGTGCATATACTACAGGGCAACACTAAAACCATCGAATTATCCGTGTGTAATTTTCAGTATTTATTCAATGGGAATATATATACCTTAGAGGCGAAATTTGAGTTTTAATCCTTAATGTTAATACATTTGCAATGCATATATTTAGTAGATTGATATTTCCAATAGTTTTATCTATTACCTTTTTTTCATGCACTCATAAAAATGTATGTTGGGCTCCCTCTCCAATATTCGATTCACTCAATATTCGTGTAAAAACATCTCCCACTCCGCAAAGTATTTTGCCTAGCAAATATAACCCCAATGCTACTTATACTTGGTATTTATTAAACCCCACTCCTACAAATAATTATAAATTTATTTCACAAGGACCCTCCCCTGTTTTAAAATATATTTTTGACCATGTTAGAAAATCAAGATTTTTTTTAGTTACGGAACAAAAGAGTTGTTATAATGATACTACTTTCTTATCTATTAATTCTAGTTTGCCTCAATATAATTCGGTGGTCGACTCTTCTCCATGCAAATTGGGTACAGGGAGTTTTTTTAAATTGGGGAATGTATCATATACTGATATTGGTACGCCAAGTTTATTTACATTTACACCTTCAGGTTGTCAATTATTAACTGTGCAAGACTTTAGCAATCCTCCCTATAATAATAGTATTGGGATTTTTTTTCCTAAAACTTTTAGTAAATCTGTAATTCTTGGTGCGTACTTAATTAATGTAAACACATCAAAATATGAGCTAACAGGAAATGATTGCTCTATAGAAGTCAATAACACGTCTAGCGATAATTTTGCTGTAAATCCATCTATGGCACATATTTATATTACGCAAGGAATAAATAGAGATATCCAAATGACTATATGTAATTATCAATATTCTCATAATGGTACTATATATAATCTTGAAGCGAAATTTGAGTTTGATTTACAATAAGCTTCCTTCAATAGAATTTCATAATTTTTGTCGATTTAGTTACCCCAATCGGCTTAATTTTTAACTACCTCAAAAATCCCGTAAATTTGCACAGCAACCCAAAATCTAGTAAACAATGATTGAAGCAGAAAAATATATACCCCATAACAAGATAAGAATCGTTACCGCAGCCGCACTCTTCGATGGGCACGATGCAGCCATCAATGTAATGCGTCGCATCATTCAAGGCACTGGGGCCGAGGTAATCCATTTGGGCCATAACCGTTCCGTACAAGAGATAGTAGACTGTGCCATCCAAGAAGATGCACAAGCAGTTGCCATTACCAGTTATCAAGGTGGCCACAACGAATATTTCAAATACATGCACGATCTGCTTAAAGAACGAGGTGCGGGACATATCAAGATTTTTGGCGGCGGCGGCGGAACTATCCTTCCCAGCGAAATTGCAGATTTACAACAATATGGAATTTCACGTATCTATCACCCAGATGATGGCCGTGAAATGGGCTTGCAGGGCATGATAAACGACATGCTCAAACAATGCGATTACGAAACCGTGACCTCCCTGAATGGACACGCCAAACATTTGGAAACAAAAAACCCAAAAGATATTGGTCAATTAATAACCTTGGTAGAAAATCATCCCGATAAAACAAATGATACCATCAAAGGGTTTCAGAATTTGAATACAAAAACAATTCCTGTTCTCGGAATTACAGGTACCGGAGGTGCAGGAAAATCGAGCCTTGTGGACGAATTGGTCCGCAGATATTTATTAGAATTTAAAACCCAAACCATTGCAATAATATCTGTTGACCCCAGCAAACGCAAAACAGGCGGAGCCTTATTGGGCGACCGTATTCGCATGAACAGCATTAGCAATCCGCGTGTATATATGCGTAGTATGGCTACCCGCCAAAGTAATTTGGCACTGAGCAAATATGTGCAGGAAAGTATAGATATATGTCGTGCCGCTGCCTATGATTTAATTATTGTTGAAACATCGGGAATCGGGCAAAGTGATACAGAAATTACGGATCATTGTAATGTTTCATTATATGTAATGACGCCCGAATTTGGTGCCGCTTCGCAATTGGAAAAAATTGATATGCTCGATTTTGCCGATATGGTTGCCATTAATAAATTTGATAAGCGTGGAGCTCAAGATGCATTGCGAGATGTGCGTAAACAATACAAACGCAACCATGTAATGTTCGATGCAAAAGATGCAGACCTGCCAATATATGGAACTATCGCATCGCAGTTCAACGACCCCGGCATGAATCGTTTGTATAGAAATGTAATGAACAAAATTGCGGATAAAATGGAATTGGAAAAATTCCGCAGTACGTATCCGGTTAGTGATGATGAATCGCAAAAAATATTTTTAATTCCACCAAGCCGCAATCGTTATTTGGCTGAGATTTCGGAAGACAATCGCCGCTATGGCGAATGGGTGAATGAGCAAAGTGTTATCGCAACACAATTATATAAATTGAGAGGAGTAATTGATATGTTGAAGGAGAAAAATGAGAAATAATTAATATTTAAAGTTATGGAAAAAGTAATTGAATCATCAACCGAAATATTGAATGAAAATTTTATTGGATGAGTGTGTAACTAAAAAGTTGAAGCTGATTCCTACTCAAGTAAAAAGGAAGAAATAAACAAATTTAGTCCTCAATTTTTGAATGAGATAGATTCTTATAAAAAAGGAGAATCTTATATTTTAAAAAGTTAAATAACGATAAATGATACGGGAAATAAAAAAGGATTTTAAGGAGCCGAATTGGCACCTTATGATGAAAAAGGATTCCAAGATTGGAGGTCACAATTTGTGACCTCCAATCTTAACAATTCAAAATAGAAACTAACACTAAAAGTAACACTAAGAATAATTCTAATGAAAATCATTACAATTCCACTAGAAAAAATCATTAATAAAATATATTTAATTCGCAATCAAAAAGTGATGCTTGATAGGGATTTGGCGGAATTGTATGGGGTGGAAACAAAGCGACTTAAAGAAGCAGTAAAAAGAAATATAGAACGTTTCCCTGAAGATTTTATGTTTGAAATGAGCAAGGAAGAGTTCCAAGATTGGAGGTCGCAATTTGCGACCTCCAATTCTGATATCATGGGATTAAGACATGCCCCATTTTGTTTTACGGAGCAAGGAGTTGCAATGCTATCAAGCGTTTTAAACAGTAAACAAGCTATTGATGTGAATATTCATATCATCAGAGTTTTTACAAAAATGCGTGAAATGTTGCTTACACACAAAGATATTTTACTAAAACTGGAACAACTGGAAAAAGCTACTTTAAAAAATAGTAACGATGTGCAAATAATTTTTACTGCTCTCAAACAATTACTCGATCCGCCAATACCTTCAAGAAAAAAAATAGGATATAAAACAGAAGATTAATATATAACAACATGGATACCATACAAGAACTCGAAACATTATATGCAGAACTCGAACAACGCCTGCATCCTGAATGTAAAAAAGCTATAGACTTTTGGCCCGAAAAACAAAAACAATATACTGCCGAAAACTATATATATAATGTGCGTGGCAAAGAAATAAAACAACCCTTATATACGGAGAGTTTAAGTCATATAAAAATAGCCAAAGTTTCATTGCCAAAGTATAATGATTGGGGAGATATACTCAGATGGCAACTCACCGAAAATGTTCCAGGAGAATTTCCGTATGCTGCCGGCGTATTTCCACTTAAACGTACTGGCGAAGATCCCACACGTATGTTTGCAGGCGAGGGTGGGCCTGAACGCACCAACAAACGTTTCCATTATGTATCATTGGGGCAGCCCGCCAAACGCCTATCTACCGCTTTTGATTCGGTAACATTATATGGAGAAAATCCAGAGGTGCGTCCTGATATATATGGAAAAATTGGGAACAGTGGCGTGAGTGTTCCAACACTTGATGATGCAAAAAAACTATATAGTGGGTTTAATTTATGTGCTGCTGCTACTTCTGTTTCCATGACTATAAATGGACCTGCACCCATGCTGCTTTCTTTCTTCATGAATGCCGCCATCGACCAACAATGTGAATTATATATAAAAGCAAACGGATTGGAAGATGAAGTCAATAAAAAAATAGAGGATATATATAAATCAAAAGGAATAAAACGACCTGTATATGATGGTGATTTGCCCGAAGGAAATGACGGCCTTGGCCTAATGTTATTGGGTGTGACAGGCGATATGGTTTTGCCAACAGATATATACGAAAAGATAAAAAAAGAAACCATGGAGAATGTGCGTGGTACCGTGCAGGCAGATATATTGAAAGAAGACCAAGCACAAAATACTTGTATATTTTCTACAGAGTTTGCACTAAAAATGATGGGTGATATACAGCATTATTTTATCATCAATAAAGTGCGGAATTTCTACTCCGTTTCTATATCAGGTTATCATATTGCCGAGGCAGGTGCGAATCCAATTTCACAACTTTCTTTTACACTTTCTAACGGTTTTACTTTTGTAGAATATTATTTAAGCAGGGGAATGAATATTGATGATTTTGCTCCCAATCTTTCTTTCTTTTTCAGCAACGGAATTGACCCTGAGTATGCAGTGATAGGCCGTGTGGCACGCCGTATTTGGGCTAAGGCTATGAAGCATAAATACAAAGCAAACGAGCGTAGCCAAATGTTGAAGTATCATATCCAAACAAGTGGTCGTTCATTACATGCACAGGAGATAGATTTTAATGACATAAGAACTACTTTGCAAGCATTATATGCTATATATGATAACTGTAATTCATTACATACAAATGCGTATGATGAAGCCATCACAACTCCCACAGAGGAAAGCGTTCGCAGGGCTATGGCCATACAACTTATTATAAACAGGGAACTAGGTTTGGCCAAAAATGAAAACCCGATTCAAGGTTCATTTATTATAGAAGAACTAACTGATTTGGTAGAAGAAGCTGTGCTTGCTGAATTTGAAAAAATAAGCGAAAGAGGTGGTGTATTGGGTGCTATGGAAACCATGTACCAACGCAATAAAATACAGGAAGAAAGTTTATATTATGAAACCCTAAAACATACTGGAGAATTTCCTTTAGTTGGAGTAAATACATTTTTAAGCAGCAAAGGTTCGCCCACTATTTTACCCAAAGAAGTAATAAGAAGTACCGAAGAAGAAAAGCAATTACAAATCAATAATCTATCAGCCTTCCACAAACGCAACAAAGATGTTTCTGCCACCGCATTGCACAGCTTGCAACAAGCAGCTATCAGCAATCAAAATGTATTTGAACACTTGATGCAATGTGCGAAGACTTGTAGCTTGGGGCAAATGTCTGGGGCATTGTATGAGGTGGGTGGACAATATAGGAGAAACATGTAACTAAGCAAAAAAATTAGGTTTATCGTGGATTATATTTATATTTGTGTTTAATATTTAGTTAAATGAAGCAAAGATTTTACTTTGATACCTCAGTATTTGGTGGCGTTTTCGACAAAGAATTCGACGAGGTAACCTTGCAGCTTTTTGAAAGAGTTAAATTGGGACAGATTGTTTGTTTATATTCAGACTTAACAGAAGCAGAAATATTGGGTGCTCCTGAAAAAGTAAAAAACTACTTTAAAGAATTGCCTAAGGCAAATATAGAAAAACTGATTATAAACGATGAAATACTAAGCCTTGCTTCAAAATATATAGACGAGAAAGTTGTAGGGATGACAAGTTTTGATGACTGTGTTCATATAGCAACTGCAACTGTGAACAAAGCAGATATATTGGTAAGTTGGAATTTCAAACATATTGTAAATGTATATAGAATCCGTGGTTACAATTCAGTTAATACTCGTTTAAATTATCATTCATTAGAAATACGTTCACCCAAAGAAATTATAGAATATGAAGACTAATAATAAAGAAATCGATAAAGATTTTGACACTGTTAAAACTTTCAGAGAAATTAAAGAGAAAATATCATTAGAAATTTCATCCATGAGTTTTGAACAAATAAAAGAATATTTAAAAGCTAAAAGTCAAAAACTACAGGCGGAATAATATATAAATTAAGTTATTAATAAAACCTAAAATCATCAAATAAAAGAGTATAAGAATGGAAAGAAATTACGATTTACTATCTAAGTCCAAATTTGAAGAAGATGGAAATGTTAGAGATTTTATAAGATGGATTCGTCCAAAATTGGATAAAGAAAATAATTTTACTCATTCATATTTTCATAGAGACGAAAGAAAAGATTATAGTTTTAATTCTATATATTCAGCATATTCACAATATAATTGGAATAACAAAGATTATTATGAAACAAAAAAAACTTTAGACGATTTATCTAAGAGAATTAAAGAGAATTTTAAAAATGGGAATCAAACAGATGTTTATGATGTATGTATTGAGATACTAAAATGGGGCGGAGTTTTGCCTAGCAACAAAGAAAAATTAAATGGTTTATGCAACCAAAATGAGTTAATAAGTTATTTCAAGAAAACGCGAAAAATATTTAATTATGATTACATAAATAAAATAGAAATTAAAGATGAAAAAATATTTATGTCATCTGGATTTACAAAAATATATTCTTTGCTATATGATAATTTTATAATTTATGATACAAGAGTAGCAGCGGCTATAGCCCTACTTGTTAAAACTTTTTTGGATGAAAAACATAATGGAGGTTTTTTTCCACATCTTTTGAATTTTGCAGTTGGTAATGCAAGAGTAGGTAAAAGAGATGAAAAAGAGATTTTAAATTCCAGAAATCCAAGTGAAGGAATTATTCACTTTAAAAAATTATATAACAATCCGTGGACATTCATTGAAAGTAATGTGAGAGCAAATTGGTTATTAAAGATGATTTTAAATTCATACCCTGATTCAAAATTTGGAAACGAAATTGATAGTTTAAGAAAACTTGAATCAGCATTATTTATGATTGGATACAGAGTTAAATAATTACATTTCAATGCCAACTATACACACCGATATAGAAATCATTAACTACGCCGATGAAACATTGAGCGAAGATGGTTATTTGCCTAAAGAGAAAATCAGGAAAATGCAAGTAAATGCCATGGCTGATTCTGGAGCTATTCGATTATCTATTAATGAGAATATCAAGAATCAATTGGGCTTAAGAGTGAGGCAACAATTAAATATTTCACTTGCTGATGCTAATAAAAGAACCTTGGATGTTGCGGGGCTACTTTATACAAATACTTGATACCTGATACTCACTACTTGATACTAAAAAAAGCTACATGAAAAAATATTTATTTTATATATTGTTACAAATTTTTTTGTTACCTGTATTTGCCCAAACAAACTATTATAACAACGATGTAAAAACACCCCATATCAACAAAATTGCATTTGTTCACGCCACTGTTTTTATTGATGCCAAAACACAAATTGTGGATGCTATATTATTGGTGGAAGATGGAAAAATAAAGCAGTGCGGTAAAAATGTGGTTATTCCGAAAGACTATTATACCATTGATGTTACTGGCAAATATATATATCCTTCTTTTATTGATATATATAGCAATTATGGGATGCCTGTTAAGAAAGCCAAGGACCCCACTAACAATCAATTCAATAGCAATAAACCCGGACCATACAACCAAAACGAAGCGATAAGGCCAGAAACGAATGCTTCAGAAATGTTTGATGCGGATGAAAAAATGGCTTCTCAGCTTCGCAATCTGGGTTTCGGGTGTGTGGTATCGCATAATATGGATGGTATTGCCCGCGGCACAGGTTGTTTGGTAACACTGGCAAAAGCAAGTGATAATAAGGTATTGATTTTGCCACAGGTAAGCACCAATTATTCATTTAACAAAGGCAGCTCCACACAGATGTACCCAGGCTCGTTGATGGGTGCAATTGCCTTATTGCGTCAAACATTTTATGATGTGGCTTGGTATAAAACAGCAACTATTAAAGAAATAGATTTATCATTGGAGTATTATATAAAAGCAGCAAAATTACCAAAAATATTTGATGCAGGGAATAAATGGAATGTATTTAGGGCTTCAAAAATTGCCAATGAATTTGGGCAGAAATATATATATAAAACAGATGGCGGAGAATACCAGCGATTGGAAGATTTGAAAAATTTGGGATGTGCCGTAATCACCCCGCTCAATTTTCAAGCAGCCTTTAAAACGGACAATATATATGTGAACGAAAAATATAGTTTAATGCAATTAATGCACTGGCAAATGTCGCCGTACAACCCGTATCTATTGGACTCGGCAAAGATTGAATTTTGTTTTACGGTATTTGACCTGAAGAACAAAAGTGATTTTTATAAAAACCTTAAGAAGGCCGTTGCTTATGGTTTACCATCCGCCCAAGCCCTGAATGCACTTACCAAAAATCCGGCTAAAATGATGGGTATTGATAATACAGTAGGCAGTTTACAAAACGGCAAATTGGCAAATTTTATTATATGTAGCGATACCCTATTTGGCGACCGATTTGAAATAACCGATAATATTATACAAGGGGAAGTATATAATAATGAAAACTATATTAAATCACAAAGTAAAATAGGTGGAATTTACAATATGGTTATTGATAGCAAACCTTATTATTTACATTTGAGAACAAGGGGTGAAAGCCTGATAATAAATTCTGAAAGCTATGACCGAAAAACTATTTGGAAGCATGAAGTAGTTTCTGAAAATGGAAATTATATCACCAAAAAAGCCAATCCCGCATTTGGTGATTTAATATTAAAAATAGATACACAGAAAATATCTGGCAAAATAAACCTACAATTATATAACGCCAATAATATTGTTAAAATCAGCAGATTTTGCGATGCGTTGCCTGATTCTGCCATACCCACCAAGGTTTTCCCACTATTAGATTTGCCCAAACCCTTCATCGCATTCGGCAACAATAAATTACCCGTAGCTAAAACATATCTTATAAAAAATCTCACTATTTATACTGCTGAAAATGATGGGATATTATATAATACCGATATATTAATTGCCGATGGTAAAATAAAACAATTAGGCAAAAACCTTACTTGTTCTACCTGTGAAACCATTGACGGAACGGACAAGTATCTCACTCCAGGTATTATAGACGAGCATTCTCATATAGCAATAACCGGCGATGTAAATGAAGCTACCCAAAGTGTAACAAGTGAAGTTAGGATTGGAGATGTAGTATTTCCCGAAGATATAAATATATACCGTCAACTTTCTGGCGGGGTTACTACCAGTCATTTGTTGCATGGTTCAGCAAACTGTATTGGCGGACAAACACAACTTATAAAAATGCGTTGGGGGCAAAATGCCGAGGCGATGAAATTTGAAGGTTGGGCAGGTCAAATAAAATTTGCCTTGGGCGAAAATGTAAAGCAAAGCAATTGGGGAGAACATAATACGGTACGCTATCCGCAAACCCGCATGGGTGTGGAGCAAACGATGGTAGATGCATTTACCCGTGCCACTCATTATAAAAAGGAATGGGAATCATTCAGCTTAAACCGTAACAAAGCTTCCCTGCCACCCCGAAGGGATTTAGAGCTTGATGCTTTGGTAGAAATTATGGAAAAAAAGCGTTTCATCACCTGCCACAGTTATGTGCAGAGTGAAATTAATATGTTGATGCACGTGGCAGATAGTTTTGGTTTTAAAGTGAATACTTTTACGCATATTTTGGAAGGCTATAAAGTGGCTGATAAAATGAAAAAGCATGGTGCCTCAGCCAGTACTTTTGCCGATTGGTGGGCCTACAAATACGAGGTAATGGAGGCCATTCCCTATAATGCGGCTATATTATATAAAATGGACATCGTTACCTGCGTGAACAGCGATGATGCAGAGATGGCTCGCCGCCTTAATCAAGAGGCAGCAAAGAGTATGAAATATGGCAATATGAGCGATACCGCAGCTATTAAACTCTGCACCATAAACGCCGCAAAAATGCTACATATTGACCACCATACGGGCAGTATTAAAATTGGCAAAGATGCAGATCTGGTAATATGGAACAACAACCCTTTGAGCATTTATGCTGTTTGCCAAAAAACATTTGTAGATGGCAAATTATATTATGATATAGATCAACAACAAACCATCATAGCCCAGCAAAAATGGCTGAAGCAACAAATACTACAGAACATGGAAAAGCACAATAAAGAAAGTAAAGAAACGCCCAGCACAGAAGGTGCTGAGATGGAAATACAATCCTATAGCTGTGGGCACGAATAAATTTATTCAATGATAATCTAAATATAAAGAACAAAGTATATATTTGCACAATAGTATCAAGTAGCTAGTATCAATACCTTGGTTCCGTCGGCTGAAGCCAGACGGCAATAGATTACATACTTGATAGCTGATACTCACTACTAGATACCAAAAACAATATGAAAAAAATAACATTTATTATCTTGCTCACCGGCCTTGTATATGCAGGCTGTAAAAAGAAAACCACCACACCACCAGTTACTACACCACCCGCTACTGAAAAAATCATTGAAATAAAAACCTCTTTTGGTACAATGTATATGTGGCTGTATAAACAAACACCCCAACACCGAGCTAACTTTTTAAAACTTGCCGATTCAGGTTTTTTTGACGGTGTTACTTTTCACAGAATTATTAAAGATTTTGTGATACAGGGAGGAGATCCACTTAGCAAGGACTCAGACCCGACCAATGATGGAACCGGAGGGCCAGGATATACAATTCCTGCTGAAATTATTGACAGTTTGAAACATGATTATGGAGCAATAGGTGCTGCACGAACCAACAATCCGCAAAAAGCTTCAAGTGGCAGCCAGTTTTATATAGTTACCAATAAAGCTGGCACCCATAGTTTGGATAATAACTACACCGTTTTTGGTAAAATTATCAGCGGTGTGGACTTCGCTTATACTATTTCTACCCAGCCCAAAGATGTTAATGACCGCCCGCTCACCAATATTGTAATGGACGTAAATGTGATAGAAAAAACGATTGCCCAACTAAAAACGGAATTTAATTTTGTACCCTAGTATTATAACTATTCCCATAATATAAATGAACAAGTATTATATATATATATTAGCGATTTCTTTATTTTTTTCCTCTTGTATGGGTAGCAAAAAGGATAAGGCAGTAGCTGATATATTGGAGAAAGGAAAAATTGACCCCAACCTTGTTCCGGCCAGTGTGGGTTATGTGCCCGTCCAGCCTTTTTTCTCAGGGTTTACGCATCCAGTTGATGTGATAGTAGGGTTTGATGAACTACTATATGTGATAGACGATAAAGGCGTGAATATATTAGACCAGGCCGGACGCTTGCAACAAACTATATATATACAAGGAGCCACAGATGTAACACAGGACCGCCGCTTGCATACTTATGTGGCAGGAAGGGTGGATATTATAGTAGGTGGCCAAACAAAAAATGTAGCAGCCGTTTATCACCTTATTAATACAGCAAATGGAAATTACCAATTTATAGACACGCTTATACATCCTTATTGCGATGGAACACGTGGCAGCAGTTTCAGTGCTTTGGATGAGCAGGTAAAGTTTACGGGACTAGCCTGCACTGCCAACAATACATTATATGTTGCCCGCACAGGCCCTACTCCCGATAACCCACCAGCCATTGCCGATAACAATGTTTTGATATTTGACAAAGATGGAAATAATACAGGATATGCAAATGGGCTAAGTCCCAATTCACCAAGTCTCAAATCGGTGATGGGGCTTTCGGCTATTGCTACTTTTGCCGCCCCGCCCCAACGTGTTTTTGGCATCAATCCCAGTTCCGATTTTATGGTTACGCAAGCATCGCCTGCACCATTTATTGAATTCCGCACGTTATGGATTAAGCAAGTGAGCGACCCTGATTTGGGGATTACGTTTACAGAAAACACCAATTTTCTAAATTATGACAATACCAAAGCAAGCGGTTTTTTATATAAACCACACCGGTTTAACAATCCATCAGATGTATATATAGCGGGCGATCAAAATGCGTATATATTTGTGGTTGACGCTAGCAAAGATTCCTTGTTTCAGTTTACAGCGAGGGGTTACGAAGGCGTAAACCCGCCCGCAAATTATGGAAGCACCAAACAAATATATGCATCATTTGGAGGCAAGGGGCAGGGCTTGTTCAACTTTGATGAACCCAGCGGTGTGTGCTATTATAAACGTATGGTATTTGTGGCCGACAAAAACAATAACCGTATATGCAGGTTTAAGTTGAGCACTGATTTGGAGTAATTTATTCGTCATTGGGAGGTCCCGATAGCTATGGCACTTATAACCAATAGAGGACAAAGGTCGACTATTTATTTTTGAAAATGTTGTAACACTAGTATATGTTGGAGAGATTTCACTTAGACTATGGAAAAAGGGCTTAACGGCTCTTTTTTGGTTTAAGCTTGGTTGGATAGTGTACAAAAATACCAACGTCTGTGGTGTACTGAACGGTTTTGTCAAACAAAAATAGCTTATCCAATTTCTCGGGCTTAAAGACAATTGCATAATCTAGATTTGCTCTTTTGTTGAAAACGCCCTTGTACTTATCAAATACGTATTTTGCAAAGTGTATCTGATGCAACAAATCTTTAAATGTAGATGGGTCAGCATCTATATAGGTATGGTCGCTTGCTAGCTGAAGCACTTCTTTGTTGTTGCCTTTGAGTTTAACTTTCTTTTTAATGAATTGTATTTTAGATTGGTTAACGTTTGCAGTATTGTGGGCTAAGTTGTTTCTATAATATATCAAATGTTTGAGCATGTGAAAAAACCTTTCATATCTATCATAAAAATCGGGATTTGTTAGTTGCATTAAAAATACAATCCACTCATTTTTTTCGCTTGCCCCAAATGACGGCTTTGGATATAAGAAAACATTGAAGAAAGCCTCTAATCTTGCATTGTACAAACCCGATTTTGTTACTCTCCCTTTAGTATGATGTACCTTAAAGTATGATACTATAAAATTCTCCATAGATTCTTCTAGCTCCAAGAAAGCCTCTAAATACTATCCCCTAAAATAAGTTAAACTATCGGTGTCAATTAGCCTTACGTTCATAATATTATTTTTAGCAAAAGTATTGTGCAACCTTCAAAGTAAAAACTATATTGGCACAAGTTTGAACGTGAACAGATGGAAGGAAAGAGCAAAGTAGGTGACAAAGCACCAAAGAAACCTACTGTTATGGGTATGGTTGAAACCGATGGAAACGTAATTGCAAAACATATTGCCCATGCAGACGGTGTTACCCTTAAACCAATTCTAAGGGCTAAAATAGACAAAGATGCTATCTTGGTTACTGACACCTTTGGCGGCTACTATGGGATGCACAGAGAGTTCAAGGCACACGTTACCCTCAACCACAAACAGAGCGAATATGTGCGTGGCGGTTTCCATACGAATAGCATAGAAAATTTTTGGTCATGCTTGAAAAGGACTATCTATGGCACTTATCACTGGGCTTCTGAAAAGCACTTGCAGCGTTATGTGGATGAAAGTGCTTTCAGATACAACACCCGTAAATGTGCCGAGGGTGAACGCTTCAATTTGGCACTTTCACAAAGCGGTGGTAAATTGCCCTACAAAATTTTAGTACATGGAAAAGAAGAAACCAAGTAAGGAACGTGCCGAAAAGTACGAGGAAAAGCTAGCTATCAAAGGGACTTTGGACGATATTCTTAAAATTGCTTTGCCGAAAAAGAAAAGAGCAAAGAAAAAGTAAAGAACAAGACAACATATACACATGGGGTGCATATTTAAAAAAAAATGGTTTTTAGTATGACTTTAGTTTTGCAGTATATCCATTCCTAACATATCTTATATGTCAACCCTAGTAAAGTTAAATCATGAAAACCTAACTAATGCTCTTGTAGAAATAAAATACAAAGCAAAAATGCCATTTAGTTTATTGCTTGGAAAATTTTCAACGGCCTTAGAAAAAGACTATACTTATACAAACACTTTGCCCCCTGTCAAAACCAAAGAAGGGGTAATAAATAAAACACATGTTCTATCGGTAAACGCTCATTTTTTTTATAATGATAAAATAAAAATTGAGTTTAAAGAAAATGCGATTCTTTTTAGCTGTTTAGAAGATTATGTTTATTGGGATGTATACGAAAGCCTCATTAAAGATGTTTTAAATAAATTGTTCGAGGTGAAAATGTTCGAACATTTTGAGAGAGTAGGAGTTAGATATATAAATGAATATATCGACCCCGATATGTCAAAAAATATGAATATTGATTTAAAGGTAAACATAGCAGACTGCACTATCTCCAATACTATATTCAGAACAGAATTTAAAAGCGGTGATTTTATAGTTGTATTGAGTTTGTCTATTGATGTACCAACCATTATATATAAACCCGAAAAATCAAACGTTGTACAAACTAGGATTGATATAGATGTAATTAGGCTACATATTAAAATTGATAATTTGAGTGAATTATTTATGATTATAAATGATGCCCACACAAAAGAAAAAGATATTTTTGTTAGTCTTTTAAAGACTGATTTTCTGAAAAGTAAAGGAGCGATATTTAAAGATTGATTATGACTGAATATGAATTTGTATTAGAGCAAACAGATACGCCAAGTATTGACAAATATTTCGGCGATTCTTTTTTTAACAGCCATCAAGAAAGGCATATGCAAAAAAAGCATGATAACAAGTTTATAGAACTGCACAGCAGTTTTAGTAAGCAAATGAAAGAATTGCATAATTATTATACCGAAATCGATGATGAAAAAATACAGACTTCGTTAGCGACTATATCAACAAACCTCTTAAGTCTAGACCCTAGAGTTATTTCCATTCAGCTTACCTATGATAAGAGTTTGCTTTATACTTTATTCAAAGACGGGAATAGTGTGTCTTATGAGCTATTTTTTGGATTAGATGAAGAAACAGAAAACGAAGCCGTAATTACATTTTTTGATAAAAACGATAATATATCAAGCTATACTGATTCAGAAGAAGAAACGCTTAGTTATTTAAACAGTATTTTACTGTCCGAATAGTTAGGATAGGGTTATATATAAATATGGCATACCCCTTAGAGATACAACCAAATCCTAGGTATAAAAACATTAAAGTTGGTTTGAATGACTATTATATAATTAGGTCTATTCCAACAAACGATTGTTCTAAATCTAATCTAATAGACCCTGTAACCAATCAATTAAAAGGTATACATATTTGTGAGCCAGACAAGCGTATAGATGATTTATCTACTAGTCTTTTGGGGCATTTTAAAATTACCCACAACGCTATTAGCACAATATGACTATTTCAACCAATACTGCAATGCGGACGATATAGTAAATGTTCCTATAGAACATACAGATTATCTATTAATAGATAGATGTTTTTTTATTGTGCCTATAGGTGCAATTGAACAAAAGACCATTTCGTTCCCTAAAGAACAAAAAGATAAAAACGCTGTTTGTTTTGTCGTACATACGCCTACAAGGTGGAATTATTGGCATTTTTCAATTAGATGGCAAGTGGATGGTAAATTTATCCATTTAAACAATATTAGCGGTACATGGGCAAGAACACTTAGAAGCAATGCTAAAGCGTTAATATCTAAATTTGCAATAATAGAAGAGTGTAGCCATAAAGTATTGCCTGTAAAAGATTATAAAATATCGCTTTTGAAATACTGTTTCAATTTTATTAGTATTCGCATATTAAACTTGGTAAAAAAGAAACAAAAACAAGGCTAATTTGGTTCTTGTCCCTTATTGGTGATAATTACCATAGCTATCGGGAGAAGCGTTGGCAGTGCGTCCCGAATCTTATTCGGGAGGGTGACGAAGTAATCTCCTAGGGCGTCTGCTCGGGCAGATTAATGTTCACGAGCACACACTCCATGGGATTGCTTCGTCGTTCCTCCTCGCAATGATGAAGTTTATATTATTCAACCACAATTTTATGTTTACTCACCCCATTTTGGCTAAATACTTCTATATAATAAATACCTGAAACATTAGGCAAATCAACAACATTCACGTTGTTATATAAAACAATTTCAGAAATTTGTTGCCCTGTAATATTATATAGTTTCAGGGTTGATTTGCCAGTATTATTTTTCAAATCTATAGTAACTTGATGGCGGGAAGGATTTGGATAAATGCTAACAAAATTTGCTTTTTCTATACTATATATATTATTTGGCAGCACCGTTATTTTTACGGGAACATATATGTTTTTGATTGTATTGCTGCTACAATCCATCACAATAGTATCCATAAAAACACCTGAAGAAGTACACCTATATTTCAAATCCAAATTGCCCGCAAAGCCTGCATCACAGCTAATGGCCGCTACATTTTTGGTGAATAAGTTCGTTTTAATATTGGTAAATAAAAGTGTTTGATTTCCCAGCCCCGTTGCCGTAATTGTATATAATAGTGTATCATACAGGTTAGCCGATAAATTGATAGCTGAATCGAAAATATAAAAGCTGTCATTCGCTTTTGCCACAGATGGAGAATTGGAGATGGAGGTGATACGGTCTGCAAGTTCAGGATGGTCAATAAATGGGTTGCGATTTTTTTGTAACTTATAGATAGCTTCATTACGTAAAGAATCTTTTGTGGAAGGTATATAGGTCGTATTCCATTCCTTTAGTATTTTTTCTTGCCCGGTAAGAAAACTTTTATAGTTTTGATATCGAATGGCGAAATAAAATAATGCCCTTGCCGCTCGGCCTTTATGCACATCTCTTGGTTCAAACAAACCGCCAGCCGATTTGCTGCCACCCTGTTGCCACTGAGGGTTTGATACAACCCCAAAGGGATTATTACTTCGCGTAGAATTGGCATTTTCATCTACTGGAAATAAATGGTGCAAATCGCTCAACATAGGTTCTTGACTGCTGAACAAACTTTGTGGCCAGGTGTGCTCGGTATTGAAATTATAATTGGTCTGGGCATCGCTCCTGTTGGTATAGCTGGCAATTACACGCCCAGTATATACACATTCCAAAGTATTGACAGATGCCCCACTGCCATTGTTTTTTTTATTGTCGAACTGCATAAACATATTGTCGCGGGCAACATTATAGCCCAAACTATTATAGTTTTTGGTCAAGATATTTTGCAAAGATGTTTTTAATGCTTCTTCACTCAAATTTTCTGTCGAATCATAATACTTTCCTTTATAACGCCCCTGTCCATACAAGTGAAAATTATAGGTTCCATGGTTTTGTATATAAAAAAACATTTCGGCAGCATGGATGATATTATGCAGTGGAGAAAACCCGATCGTAATACTTTTTTGCCCATAAGGTGGCAATACAAAAGCAGTATCATTCGAATAAAAATTCGTGTTAAAAATTTGTGTTTTATATATAGTTAAAGTTTTAGCAGTTTGGTTACTTACGTGTATCACTTTGGTTTGTGAGTCTTTGCTATACACCACGTCAAAATCGGCTAGGGATGGGTTGAAATCCAGAATTTGGGAAAAAACTGTGGACGCAAAAAGTAAGAAAGCAAAACTAAAAACATATTTCATATCAGAATCTGTATATTATAAATCGGGTTCTTCCAGATCGTTGCCATCATCATAGTTTTCCATAAAAAGTTCCCAATACCAAAGGTCTATACTGGGATTGGCATGGTCAATAAGAGCTATAACAGAATCTGCAATTGCTTCGGGTACCGGGTTTTCCTTCAGTTGGTCGGGTGTTTCACGGTTTTCTGCGATATTATTAATCTCAACTATAGCACTTATATAATTATTTAAGGAAGTGGCCACATAATAAGCTTGCCATTCGCTATTGTCATTATTGGCAGTATAAACTTTTTCTGTTTCCATATCCACAAAAATGGGGGAACCAAATTCGTCTGTTGCAAATGCAAACCAATGTTTTTGCCAAATCCCCTCTTGTGGTGTGCCATTAATATTCCGTGTGTACTGTAATTGGTCGTCAATAATGGTAACAGGATTAAAAAACTGCACTAAGCGATAGCCCATGCCTACCCTGTCAGGGCTACGGTCAGTAAGAATTTGTATGATTTCGTCTAGATGTATCATTGCTAAATTTTGGTTTTTAAAACAAATGCAAAGGTAGTACGTTTGTATAATATCTTCTCGTTTTGTACGATATGAAATTTTATTACCAATATTGAATGCCCACAGGTTATTTTTGCAGTAAATGTTGAACTTACAAGCAACCATCGACGACAACTCAGGCTTTTGCTTTGGGGTGGTATATGCCATACAAATGGCAGAGGATTACTTAGATGAGCATGGGCACTTGTATTGCCTGGGCGATATTGTACACAATGATGAAGAGGTAGAACGCCTTAAAAGAAAAGGACTCGAAATAATTGACCATGAAAAGCTTGCAGAACTTAGAAACGAAACGGTTCTGATTAGAGCCCATGGCGAACCCCCCGCCACTTACGAACTCGCACTTAAAAACAATATACATTTGCTCGATGCCAGTTGCCCTGTGGTATTGAAGCTGCAAAACAGGGTACGCGAAGCCCATAACAACGAAAGCCCAATAATCATTTTTGGCAAACATGGACATGCCGAAGTAAAGGGATTGGTTGGCCAAACAAACGGTAAGGCCACAGTGATAGAGACTTTTGACGAGTTGGATAATGTTGCCTTACCCCCCAAAGTTGCACTATATAGCCAAACCACCAAAAGCACCAAAAAGTTATATGCACTTAAAGAGGAACTAGAGAGTCGCGGTGTAGAAGTAAGTTTTAATGACACGCTGTGCAGGCAAGTATCAAACCGCGATATTCCATTGCGTAAGTTTGCCACCAAGTATGATATCATCGTTTTTGTATCAGGTAAAAAATCCTCAAACGGATTGGTATTATATAATGTATGCAAAGAGTATAATGCCGATACACATTTTATTAGCAGCAAAAATGAGATAGACAGCAACTGGTTTTCAGCAGGTAAATCAATAGGTATATGCGGAGCCACATCAACCCCACAGTGGCTGATGGAAGACGTACAACAATATATAGAAACATTATAACATGATAAAAAAAGCAAAATCAATTTTGGGATTTTTTACTTTGGCAGGACTTTTAAATTTGATGTGCAAACCTGCACCACCCTTAAATATTACCACAGAAAAAGACTTTTATAAATTCAAAATAAGATCCATTGATGGCGACCCCATTGACTTGTCAGCATACAAAGGAAAAAAAATATTATGTGTGAATGTAGCTTCAGAATGCGGCTATACACCACAGTATGCCGGGCTTCAGAAACTGTACGAAAAATACAAAAGCAAATTGGTGATTATAGGTTTTCCCTGCAATCAGTTTGGCGGACAGGAGCCCGATTCGGCTGCGAAGATTAAGCAATTTTGCACCTCAACCTATGATATCTCTTTTCCGCTAACTGAGAAAATAGATGTGAAAGGGAAAAACCAGCATCCTATATACCAATGGCTCACTTCAAAAAAGCTGAACGGGGTGGAAGACCATGAGGTGAAATGGAACTTCAACAAATTTTTATTGGACGAAAATGGCCAGTTTTTAAGTTATTTTTCATCGAAAGTTAGCCCTATGGATTCAGCATTGGTAAACTTGATTGAAAAATAATTGAGAAGGATCGTTTAAGATTATGATAGCTGCTTCAACAAACATAATCGTTTCTTCTTAAATTTGCACCAAATGAATAAAAAGAACCAGGTAATAATATTGTTTGGAATTATGCTTATTTGGGCGTGCAAACACACAATTAACGATGTGATAAATCTTAAAGACACATACTATAGTACTAAGGGAAATAGCGAAAGCAAAAATATGGATGGTGATTGTACAAGTTGCCACGAGCATACAGTCGGCGATAAAAAAATAACACTGGGCGGAACTTTATACAAAGACGATAAAAAAACTGTTTACCCAGATGGTGGAACAATCAACCTTTATTCACAACCTGGCGGGCAGGGCACTTTGTTAAAATCTATCCAAGTTGATAATATTGGGAATTTTTATTCCAATGCCAACTATATAATTTCTACTCCCTATTATGTTGAAGTAGTAAGTGCTGCAGGAAACAAAGCTTATATGGGTCAATCTCTTGCCAATGGCTCTTGTGGGTCGTGCCATGGAAAAACAACGGATAATATATTTATTAAATAATAAAATAAAAAGGATATATGAAGAAAACCATTTTTACGCTTTTTGCTTTTACTACGCTATCTTTTAGTTCTTGCTATTATGATAAAGAGGATAACCTATACCCGAAAAAGAATTGTGATACATCCACCACCAATTTGGTATATGGAAAAGCCATCAAAACTATCATGGATCAAAGTTGTAGTTTACCTACATGCCACAACACTTTCTCAAAACAATCAGGTGTGGCTACAGATACCTATGATGGCTTGGTGAACGCGTTTACCAACCGTAACGCATTGTGTACGATACAGCAAACCAGCGGTTGTTCGATGATGCCAAAGAATACAACGAAGCTTCCTGATTGCACCATATCTCAGATAAAAATTTGGAAAGATAGAAACTATCCCCAATAATATAATATACACTTATGAAAAAATTATATATATATATTGTAGCTTTCCTATTGGCAGGAAACATACAAGCCCAAGAAGATATGATGGCTATGATGGACGACTCGAACGAGAAGGCCGACCCTGTATCGGGCATGTTTAAAGGAAATCGTTTGGTAAATGGCCACACTACTGAAACTGTTGCAAAGCACCATCTTGATTATAAAATACATCACCGTTTTGGGAGGGTAAACGAAGGACCTTACCAATTTTTTGGAATTGACAATGCCCAGATGTTTATGGGTTTTGATTATGGAGTTACCGATAAGCTTACTGTGGGAATTGGCCGCAGCAATGAGAACAAAACATTTTCGGGCTTGGTAAAATATAAACTAATGACCCAAACAGGCAAAGGAAAAAACAGCAGACCATTATCTATTACCTGGCTTTCCAATATGGGTTGTTTTTCAAGAAAGTGGTCGTCACTGGGATTGGGCAGCCGCAAAAACTTTTTTTCATCACGTTTATCTTATACCCATCAATTGCTAGTTGCACACAAGTTTAGTTCAAAAATGTCACTGCAATTAATGCCTACTTTTTTCCACCAAAACCTGGTAACTGCCGCCGATGAACCGAATGATTTATATATAATGGGAGTGGGAGGTAGTTTTCGTATAAACCGCAGTACCCGTTTCAATGTGGAATATTATCCTGTATTGAATCGTTATAAAAACGCTACCACAACCAATCCCTTGTCCATAGGTTTTGATATAGAAACAGGAGGGCACGTATTCCAATTGGTACTGAGCAACTCACGGGGTATGGTGGAAAATATATTTTTACCAACCACCGAAGGCAAATGGACCAAGGGCGATTTGTATTTTGGGTTTAATATACTCCGCTATTTTAAATTGGGAAAACGCAGATAGAAATTATTATATATATTCATGAAAAAAATTACGATTATTACTACAATTCTTTTTGCCTCTTTCACACTTTACCAATGTACTGGTCCAAAATTTATATTGACCTCACCAGCCGATAAAGAACTTGCCGCAGCACAAAAACGCTGGCCCGATGCCACCAAAGAATCACTTGCCGAAGGGTACAGTATATATACTACCAAATGCACCAAATGCCATGGCGATAAAGGAATAACGAGTCGCTCAGAGGCAGAATGGGGCAAGGCAATTGCAGAGATGGCTCCCAAGGCAAATTTAACAGGTATAGAGAAAGAAACACTTACAAGGTATATATATACAGTGCGGGAATTGAATGCGGTGAAGTAGCCTCTATCTCTTATCTTTCTCCGAGGGAGAAAGACGGTACTAATCGGGGATATCAATATTGATGCGATAAGATATTGTTCAATGGATGTATTATGGTAATCTTTCCGTTTATATAAATTGCTTTTATGATTATTCTATCACCAACTTTATTTTTTCATTACCCACAGAAAGTAAATACAATCCCTTCGACAAATGCCCAATTGATATAAGATATAGTACTTCCCCATTTGTGGTGTTGCTATATACCTGCTTGCCCAACATATCATACAAAACAATATTTGTTCTTGCATTGGGCAAACCATCAATATACAATACATCGGTAGTTGGGTTGGGATACACCCGTATTCCATTATCTATATCCTCTATATTGTTCATCCCTATATGCAACAACGAACCGCTAGTAGCCACACAGCCGTTTGCATCAACTACATGCACATAATATCTGCCCGTTGGCGGATGGTATAATGATGAAGAAGTATTATATAATATATTATCCTTATACCAAGTATATGATACTATTTTTCTTGATGCATTTATATATAAACTATCTGTTGCTTTTTTAATACTGGCAAACAACTGCGGCAGAAAACTAATCTTTACCGTATTGCTCTGTGCCCCGCAGCCGTAGGCGTTTGTGGCACTCACGTAGTAACTGTTGGCACTATCTACTTTTATACTTGGGGTGGTAATTTGCCCAGCGTTCCATTTGTATTTTACCAGTGGCGGATAATTTATATCTTTCTGTTTTGCCGTAAATATAAAACTATCTTTAAAACACAAAGGGTTTTGTGCCGGACTATCTATATACACCACCGGCTGTGGCAATATACGAAACACATTTGTTTTATATAATGAATCCATACAACCCTGTTTGGTTATATATATAAGTTTGGCATTATAATAACCTGTATCTTGTACTATCAATTTTAGTTTGTTGGTAGTTGCGGTATCATATTGTTTTACTATATTGTTGGGGAAATATATTGTCCATTTTCTTTGCTGTAGTATCGTATCCAATCCGGAGCTATCTGTTAGCGTAATGGTACTGTTGCCGCAGCTTTGCAGATAATCTGATTTGAAAAAGGGTGTTACTATTTTACCCACACTTATATATACCGAATCTTTAACCGAACAATTATATACATTGGTAACCACCACACTATAATAGTTTGAGGTTACAGGTTTTAAAAATACAGAAGCAGTTGTATCTCCAAAAATCCATTTATATTTGTTGCCACCACTTACGGTGAGCGTAGTCGAATCCGTGCCGCACCAATTGGTCTTGCCAGTAATTTTGGCAACGGGGAAAGGATTTATTTGTATATAATTAATCTTCTCCAATGAATCTGTACAACCCTGTTTGCTCTGTATAGTTAGTTTAACAGAATACATTCCTGTATCATTAAACAAAAACGATAAATTATTTACAGTTCCTGTTGTAATAGTTGTATCCAACCCATTGGTTTTATATATATGCCAAATGCGGTTTATAATAACACTATCAAATTTTGAAGTATCACTTAATATAATACTTTTTGCACCACAACTTGTTATATAATCTGCATTAAAACTAGCTTTGGGCAGGGTATCTACTGTTATATTATATATTGTTGCCACACTATCGTAACAGTTGCTGTTCCATGCTTTGCAGCTTAGGGCATAGCTGCCAGTTTTGGTATATATATGTTGCAGTTGCACACTATCTACAAGGTTTGTATCTGTTACATATAACAATGTATCTTGCCCATCTCCCCATGCCACTTGCACGGTATCACTATATCTATAGTTTACTTTTGCAGCTACTGTTTGGTAGCCACAATATATAGTTTTGTTTGTGGCTAATGATATAGTAGGTTTAAATTTTATTTTAACACTATCGCCCACCCATTGTATATAGCCACAGTTGCCAAGCTCACAGCCAAGTTTTACATAATAGCTCCCTGCATTTTTATATTGGTGTACCACGCTTTTTCCTACGGCACTGTCTCCATCTCCAAAGTACCAGTGGTAGCTTTTAAAAGAGCTATCTGCATCGGCAGTA
>JAYVCI010000193.1:0-5711 GCA_043750035.1 Chitinophagaceae bacterium | reverse complement strand
CTGAGCGAAGCCGAAGCCTAACTACACCCCAAACTATTCCCACAGTTCAAACACTTATAACAAGTGCCGCTGCGGATAGTGATATGCCCGCACACATTGCATGAGGGGGCATCGCTTTGCATGCTGCGTAGGTAATCATCGCTGCTGTTGCTTTTGGCGGGCTTGGCTCTGGTGGGTCTTACGGTGGGTGTTGGTTTTACCATTACTTGGGCTTCTGCGGTGGTAGAATTGCTCAATACAAAACCTATAGCGGGTGGGCGGTTATTTTCGTCTTCGTCTATATTAAATTCATCAATGGGCTCTTCCAAGCCTACACCAAATACTTCGTTTTGTTTTTCTACGATATCCTCGATGGTGGGTTGTACTTGAACCAAATCGGTACGGCCTAAGTATTCGAAACCAAGCATACGGAATATATAATCGGTGATACTGGTCGCACTCTTAATATTATCGTGTCCTTCTACAAATCCACTGGGTTCGAAACGGGTGAAGGTGAATTTGTTTACATACTCTTCTAAAGGAACACCATGTTGCAAACCTATAGAAACGGCAATAGCAAAACAGTTCATGATACTGCGGAAGGTTGCTCCTTCTTTATGCATATCAATAAATATTTCACCAAGTGTTCCATCATTATATTCTCCGGTGCGAACAAATACAACCTGTCCGCCTACTTTCGATTTTTGGGTAAAGCCATTACGTTTATTTGGCAAACGTTTCTTATCTATCATACGTGCCAACTGTCCTGCAAATTCACGGGTTTCAGTAGTGTTTAATACATTTTGTACGGCTTTCAATACATCGTCCCAAGGCATGTTGTCTATATTGATATCGCCTTTGCCAGCAAGAGCAGCTTCTACCAATGCCAATGGCTCTTCATCCACCACATCCGATTTATTGCTCAACGGCTGACTCAATTTGCAACCATCACGATACAATGCATTCGCTTTCAAACCCAGCTTCCAACTTTCGAGGTAACAAGCTTTTATTTCATCAACAGTTGCTTCGTTTGGCAGGTTAATAGTTTTGCTGATAGCACCACTAATAAAAGGTTGTGCAGCGGCCATCGATCTGATATGAGCATGTGCATGTATATAACGAACGCCTTTGCTTCCGCAACGGTTTGCACAATCAAATACAGGATAATGCTCTTCTTTTAATATAGGTGCATATTCAATAGTGCCGGTACCACATATAATATCATTGCTGTCTTCAATCTCTTGGCGGGTAAAGCCGAGGCTGCGTAGCATATTAAATTTGGGATCATTATATTGTTCAGTTGTATATCCCAAACGTTGCATGGTTTCTTCGCCAAATGTCCATTGGTTAAACACAAAACCTATTTCGAAAGCAGCACCCAGACCGGCTTCTACTTTGGCCAATTCTTCACGGGTGAAACCACGGGCCAATAAACTTTCTTCATTGATAGGTGTAGTACCTTTTAATGAAGCAGTACCTATTGCATAAGTAACAATGGTATTTATTTCTTTTTCATCATAACCCAAATTACGCAAAGCATCGGGTACTGATTGGTTGATGATTTTGAAATAACCACCACCCGATAATTTTTTAAATTTAACCAAGGCAAAATCTGGCTCGATACCGGTAGTATCGCAATCCATTACCAATCCTATAGTTCCTGTTGGAGCTATTACAGTAGTTTGTGCATTGCGGTATCCATATTTTTCACCGTTTTGCACTGCTTGGTCCCATGCATTGCATGCTGCAGATAATAAATACTCAGGGCAGAATTTAGGATCGATACCTACAGGTTGTGTATTCAGATTCTCATAAGATTCTTTGGGAGAATTGTATGCAGCATAACGGTGATTACGCATTACACGCAGCATATTTTCTTTGTTCGCTTCGTATTTGTCAAAGGTACCAAGATGCTTCGCCATTTCAGCGGATGTATCATAACTAACGCCGGTCATAATAGCGGTGATAGCACCTATAATAGCAGTAGCTTTTGGACTATCATAAGGAATTCCGCTTACCATTAGCATAGTTCCCATATTGGCATAACCAAGGCCGAGTGTGCGGTAATCGAAACTTAATTGGGCAACTTCTTTACTTGGGAACTGAGCCATCGCTACAGAAATTTCAAGAACTGTTGTCCATAAACGGGTAGCGTATTCAAATCCTTTTACATCAAACTCAAGCGTTTTTACATTAAAGAATTTCATCAAGTTGAACGATGCCAAATTACAAGCGGTATTGTCCAAAAACATATATTCGCTACAAGGGTTCGATGCATTTATGGGTCCACCTGCGGGGCAAGTATGCCAATCATTTATTGTTGTATTGAATTGAACACCAGGGTCAGCACAAGCCCAAGCGGCATAACCAATTTTGTCCCACATTTTTTGGGCATCAATTTCTTTCATCACACGGCCATCGGTGCGGGCTCTTAGTGCCCAGTTGCCACCTTCGTTCAGTGCTTTAAAAAAGTCATCAGGTATACGAACAGAGTTATTGCTGTTCTGTCCTGATACGGTTGCATAAGCTTCACCTTCGTAACCACTATCATATCCAGCAGCTATAAGTGCAGCTACTTTTTTCTCTTCGTTTACTTTCCAATCAATAAAGGTTTCAATTTCGGGATGGTCCAAATCCAAGCACACCATTTTGGCTGCACGACGGGTTGTTCCACCACTTTTAATAGCACCTGCGGCACGGTCACCTATTTTTAGAAAACTCATAAGGCCCGATGATGTTCCGCCACCCGAAAGGGTTTCGCCACCACCACGAATTTTTGAGAAATTGGTTCCCACACCACTACCATATTTAAATATACGAGCCTCACGAACCCAAAGGTCCATAATACCACCTTCGTTCACCAAGTCGTCATCCACACTTAATATAAAACAAGCATGGGGTTGCGGACGCTCGTAAGCCGAAGTAGATTGTTTCAATTTACTATCAACAGGATCTACATAATAATGTCCCTGAGGTTTTCCGGTAATACCATAACTGCTGTGCAAACCTGTGTTAAACCATTGCGGACTATTGGGTGCACATTGTTGACTGGTGATAGAGAATACCAACTCTTCATAGAAAACTTGTGCATCGCTAGGTGTGGCAAAATAACCATAGCGTTCGCCCCAGGTACGCCAACAGTGTGCCATGCGGTGTGCCACTTGTTTTATACTGGTCTCAGCACCCATGCTTCCATCGGCTTGTGGTACTCCAGCTTTGCGGAAATACTTTTGAGCCAATATATCTGTAGCTACCTGGCTCCATTCTTTCGGGACCTCCACATTGTCCATCTTGAACACATAATCGCCCGCTGGGTTTTTAATTACCGACTGGCGAAGGTCGTATTGGAACATGTCGACAACAGGTGTATTGTCGTTGGTGAAGTGCCGTTTGAACGGAAGGCCTTTAGATTTTTGCATGGTATTATATAATTTTTTTGGTTAGACTTTCGGTGGGATATATATAGATGTGGATTTTTTTCTCGTGAAAGGTTTTAATCACATCGGGAGGTCAAAAGTAGTTTAGGAGGTGCAGGTATATCAAATGCCATTTTCCACAGCTATAGTTTTTCCACAGGCAAAGCCCTTATGCAGCTATGGTTTTAGCTATGTGGATAACGATTTATATACATTGGGAAGCCCTGTATTATCAACCTTTTTGTGGACAAGTGGGTATAAATACAATTTGCCTTGTGTCTGTTTTTGGGTACAGCCTATTGCGACATGGATTTAAAGTTTGAAACTGGGAATTTATTATTTTTTGTAATACAAATATAATAAATGAATCAGTTGGTTACAAGTAAAATCTGGGTAAGGATATATGATTATTCGATTACCAACTTTATTTTTTCATTACCCACAGAAAGTAAATACAATCCCTTCGACAAATGCCCAATTGATAAACTATATAATACTTCCCCATTAGTGGTGTTGCTGTATACCTGCTTGCCCAACATATCATACAAAACAATATTTGTTCTGGTATTGGGCAAACCCTCTATATACAATACATCGCTCACCGGATTCGGATAAACCCGTATCACATTATCTACATTTTCTATCTGGCTCACTCCTATATGCAACAGCGAACCGCTAGCCACACAGCCATTCGCATCAACTACATGCACATAATACCTGCCCGATGGCGGGTGATACAACGATGAAGTAGTATTATACAACACACTGTCTTTATACCAAGTATATGATACGATTTTTCGTGAAGCTATTATATACAAACTGTCTGTTGCTTTTTTAATATTGGCAAACAACTGCGGCAGGAAACTTATTTTTACTGTATTGCTCTGTGCCCCGCAACCATAAGTGTTGGTGGCACTCACATAGTAGCTGTTGGCGGTATCTACTTTTATACTTGGGGTGGTTATCTGCCCGGTATTCCATTTATATTTTACCAGCGGTGGGTAGTTTATATCCTTCTGTTTTGCAGTTAATATAAAACTGTCTTTAAAACACAAAGGGTTTTGTGCGGGGCTGTCTATATAAACCACCGGCTGTGGCAATATGCGGAACACCTTGGTTTTATATAATGAATCCATACAACCCTGTTTTGTTATATATATAAGTTTGGCGTTATAATAACCTGTATCCTGTACTGTTAGTTTTAGTTTGTTGGTAGTAACAGTATCATATTGTTTTATTATATTGTTTGGATAATATATTGTCCATTTTCTTTGCTGTACTATGGTATCCATGCCGCTGCTATCTGCAAGGGTAATGGTGCTGTTGCCGCAGCTTTGCAGATAATCTGGGGTGAAAAAGGGTTTTACTATTTTACCAACAGAAATATAAACGGAATCTTTGACAGGACAATTATAGTTATTGGTTACCACCACACTATAATAGTTTGAAGTTAGTGGTTTTAAAAATATAGCTGCTGTTGTATCTCCCGTGCCCCATTTATATATATTGCCACCGCTTGCTGTAAGTGTGGTAGAATCTACCCCGCACCATGTTGTTTTGCCACTTATTTTGCTTACGGGATATGGATTTATTTGTATATAATTAATTTTCTCCAGCGAATCTGTACAGCCCTGTTTGCTCTGTATTGTTAGCTTTACAGAATATATTCCTGTATCATTGAACAAGAAAGATAATTGGTTATTGGTACCCGTTGCAATAGTTGTATCTAAACCATTGGCTTTATATATATGCCAAGTTCTGTTCATTATTACACTATCAAACTTTGAAGTATCTGAAAGTATTATAGTTTTTGCACCACAACTTGTTATATAATCTGCACTAAAACTAGCTTTGGGCAAAGTGTCTATTGTTATATTATATACCGTTGCCACACTATCATAACAGTTGCTGTTCCATGCTTTAAAACTAACTGTATATTTACCGCTTTTGGTATATATATGTTTAAACTGTAAGCTATCTACCAAGTTTGTATCTGCTACATATAATATAGTATCCTTCCCATCTCCCCATGCCACTTGTAGTGTATCACTATATCTATAGTTAACCTGTGCAGCTACAGTTTGGTAACCACAATATATATTCTTGTTTGTTGTAAGTGAAACAGTAGGTTTAAACTTAATTTTAACACTATCTCCCACCCATTGCATATAGCCACAGTTGCCCAACTCACATCCCAACCGCACATAATAACTTCCAGCATTTTTATATTGGTGTACCACGCTTTTTCCTACGGCACTGTCTCCATCTCCAAAGTACCAGTGGTAGCTTTTAAAAGAGCTATCTGCATCGGCAGTA
>JAYVCI010000192.1:0-8613 GCA_043750035.1 Chitinophagaceae bacterium | reverse complement strand
TTTTTTAGCTTTTATCAAAAGTGCATTGTTCATATATATAAGCATCAATACACCTGTTTCAACAGCTAGTCCAAATAAAGCAATGAAGCCTACTGCTACTGCAACAGAAAAATTTACTCCGAAAAAATGAAGAGAATATACACCGCCCACCAATGCTACGGGCACACTTGTTAGCACAATCAAAACTTCTCTAAAAGTTTTAAACGTAAAATATAATATTATAATAATGATAATAAGTGCAAACGGAATAATAAGTTTAAGCCTGCTCTGTGCTCTCACTTGGTTTTCATACTGCCCGCTCCAATTTAAAAAATAACCTTTGGGCAATTTTTCTATTGCTTTTTCTAATTTTTTCTTGGCATCATTCACGGTACTTCCCAAATCCCTGTCACGCACATTAAATAACAATGTTCCCCGTAGCATTGCATTTTCTGAAGTAATCATGGGTGGACCTTCGGCTACTTTTATTTCAGCTACAGCCGAAAGTGGAATGGGACCGTAATCCATCGTTTGCAATTGAAGGCGATTTAACTTCTCTATTTTATCACGGTAATCTTGTGCAAACCGTACATTCACTGTAAACCTTTGCCTACCTTCAATAGTTGTGGTGGCATTCATCCCACCCAATGCTGTTTCTATAAAACTGTTCACATCATCAACCGTTAATGCATAACGACCAAGTTCTTCTTTTTTTATGCGTATATCTATATACTTTCCTCCTACTATCGGGTCAACATATATATCTTTTACGCCTTCTACACCTTCCAATTCTTTTTTGAATTTTTGTGCAAGATTATTAATTGTATCCAGGTTTTGTCCATATATTTTTACGCCCACATCGGTTCTAATTCCGGTAGAAAGCATATTGATTCTGTTTATGATAGGTTGCGTCCACCCATTGATAACACCGGGTATTTGTAGTTTTGAATTTAGTTCTTCAATGATTTTATTTTTTGTCATACTATCACGCCATTCAGATTCAGGTTTTAAGAGTATAATAGTTTCTATCATACTTATAGGAGAATTATCAGTTGCCGTATTTGCCCTGCCAGCTTTTCCCAATACATTCTCAACCTCAGGAAGCGATTTAATAATATTATCCTGAACCTGCATAATTCGTTTTATTTCTGAATTAGAAACATCAGGCAAACTAACTGGCATAAATAATAAAGAGCCTTCATCTAAGGGTGGCATAAACTCCGAACCTGTACTTAACATGAGTGGCACACTTCCCAATACCAATGCAAGAGACAATAGCAAGGTGGTTTTTTTCCATTTTAAACACCATAATATTGCTGGAGAATATATACTTTTCAAAAAGCGTGAAACAGGATGTTTGCTTTCTGTTCGTATATTCCCTTTAACAGCATACATCATCAAAACGGGCACAAGAAAAATTACAACAAAAGCGGAACCTATCATGGCAAATGTTTTTGTCCATACCAAAGGAGAAAACAGCTTGTGTTCCTGCCCTTCCAAAAACAATATAGGACTGAACGAAACCAATGTTACCAATATGGAACTAAACACAGCCTTCCCAACCAATTTGGAAGAGTCTGCTATTCTTTTTTCTCTTTCTTCGTTCGTTATCATTATCATATATTAATCAAGTTCGCCCGATACCGATTTCATTGCATTTTCAACCATTACTATACCTGCATCTACCAAGTCACCAACGGCTAAAGCAACGCCAGCTAACGACATAATATTAGACGTAATTCCAAACCAGTTCATCATAATAAATGCAATAAGAACTGAAATAGGAATAGTGATAGCAACTACCAAAGCACTTCTAACATGTAAAAGAAAAATGAGAAGCACAATGGCAACTATAATAATTTCGCCCGTTACTGCTTCTGTTAGTGTGCCAATAGTTGCATCAATTAATTGTGAGCGGTCGTAGGCCATTTTAAATTTCACGCCCTCTGGCAACCCTTTTTCTACATCTATTAATTTTTCTTTTACCCGTTCAATCACATCTTTTGCATTTTCGCCATAACGCATCACTACAATCCCACCTACTTTTTCTCCTTCCCCATTTTCATCAATTATTCCTAGTCTTAATTCCCCACCCATTTGCACAGCAGCTATATCTTTTACCCTTATTGGAACTGAACTAATAGTTTTTAAAGTTATATTTTCTATCTCTTTAATATTCTTTATATACCCCAATCCGCGAATGATATAACCCATGTCTGACTGTTCAAATTTTCTGCCACCTACATCATTATTATTTGCTTTTATTTTATCTGCGATATCCATCAAAGGTATATCATAATAACGGAGTTTATTGGGGTCAACTACCACTTGGTATTGCCTTTGAAAACCTCCGAACGACGCCACCTCGCTCACACCTTCCACCGTTTGCAATCCAAATCGTATATACCAATCTTGCAAGGCTCTTAATTCACCCAAATCACATCCTGGTGCATCTAATGTGTACCAATATATATGACCCAATCCGGTACCATCTGGCCCGAGTGTTGGGGTGATACCTTCGGGTAATAATTTTTGTGCATAGTTCAATCTTTCCAATACCCTTGTTCTTGCCCAATATATATCTGTATTGTCATCAAATATTACAAAAACGAAACTCATCCCAAACATACTATTGGCCCGTATATTCTTTACTTTCGGGATTCCTTGCAGATTGCTTACAAGCGGATAGGTAACTTGGTCTTCGATAATCTGCGGATTACGCCCCATCCATTCTGTAAATATGATAACTTGGTTTTCTGACAAGTCAGGAATAGCGTCAACCGGTGTATTCTTAACAGAATAAATTCCGTAAGCAATAACACCTGCTGCAATCAGCAAGACTATAATTCTGTTTTTAAGTGCCCATGTAATAAGATTACTTATCATATTATTATCTTTAGCTTGCTTTAATTCTTTTTTCTAATTTGTGGAAACTATATATAACTACTTTCATTTTTTTTAATTTAGTTTGATAAAATATTTATTAATTCCGTGATTGGAGGTGTTATTTCCAAATATTTTTTAGTGATTTTCTCAAGTGGCGTATATATAATTTCGCCATTTATTTCTCCAATCATTATATTCTTTTCTCCCTTTAAAAGTGCGTGAATAGCAGCTACACCCAGGTTGGTTGCCAACACTCTATCTGAACATGTGGGAGACCCGCCCCGCTGGATATGCCCCAATACACATACAGCCATATCATAGTGCGGAAATTTTTCTTTTACCTTTTCTGAAATCTTATATGCTCCGCCTGCCTCATCCCCTTCTGCTACAATAACCAGCAACGAACTTTTGTTTCGATTCCATCCTTTTTCAAATACGCTGAACAAGTGTTGTAAATCTGTTTTTGTTTCAGGTATATATATCGCCTCAGCTCCCACAGCAATACCTGTTTTATAGGCTATAAATCCTGAATCACGCCCCATTACTTCTACAAAATAAATCCTGTTGTGCGATTCTGCCGTATCCCGAATTTTATCTATGGCCTCCATAGCAGTATTTACAGCAGTATCATAACCAATCGTAAAATCGGTGCCGATTATATCATTGTCAATCGTTTTAGGAATCCCAATCCATGGAATAGCATAAGTAGCCGTAAATGCTTTCGAACCTGCCAATGAACCATCTCCACCTATTAGTATTACCGCTTCAATTCCTTCTTTTTTTAGTTGCTGATAAGCCAATTCTCTTCCCTCGGGTGTTTTAAAACGTTCGCTCCTGGATGATTTAAGTATGGTGCCTCCCAAGTGAATAATATTGCTCACACTGTTTGCATCCATTGTAATAAAATCACCCGCAATCAAACCTTCAAAACCATGCTGAATGCCCACAACAGTTAACCCATTATATATTGCAGTTCTCACCACAGCTCTAATGCAAGCATTAAGTCCCGGAGCATCTCCGCCTGATGTTATTACTGCAATCTTTTTTATTTTATTTTTTTTCATTACAGCAAGTTTTTACAACTCTTATTCTTTTCAAAAAAATCAAGATTTTCGACTGTTGTTCCAGCAATATTTTTTAACGCAGTATCTGTTAAAAATGCCTGGTGACTTGTAATAAGAACATTGTTAAATGTCATCAACCGGGCAATTACATCATCCTGTAAAATATCTCCTGAATGATCCTCGAAAAACAAATCACTTTCTTCTTCATACACATCTATACCTAAATGCCCAATTTGTCCTGTTTTAAGGGATTTTATTACATCTTTCGTATTAATCAAAGCTCCACGACTGGTATTAATAAGCATCACACCTCTTTTCATTTTTGAGATACAGTTTTTGTCAATCAGATATTTTGTTTCAGGTGTTAAAGGAACATGAAGAGTTATAATATCTGATTCCTTACACAGAGTTTCATAATCTGTATAAATCACATTGTATTTATTTTTCAATTCATTATTTTCAATTTTATCATAAACAAGAATACGGCAGCCAAATCCATTCATTATTTTGGTGACCACGCTTCCTATTTTTCCTGTACCTATAATGCCTACGGTTTTTCCGTTCATATCAAAACCAACTAATCCATCCAATGCGAAATTTTGCTCCATTACTCTGTTGTGGGCACGGATTAGTTTTCGGTTTAATGCAAGCATAAGGGCAACTGCATGTTCGGCCACAGCATAAGGAGAATATTCAGGAACATGGGCTACTTTTATGTTGAATTTTTTCGCTGCTGCAAGATCCACATGGTTATAACCTGCAGAACGAAGTACAAGAAATTTAACTCCTGCTTCACCCAGGATTTGAAGCACCTGTGAAGAAGCGTCATCATTCACGAATATAGAAACAGCATCATATCCCTTGGCAAGTGGTGCGGTTTCGATTGAAAGTGAGCTGGTGATGTAATTCACAACATACTTTTCTTCAAAGGCTTTTTCCAAATAATCCCTTTCAAACTTATGGGTGCTATATACAATTGTATTCATTGATTATGATTTTGTTATTGTGCAATCCACCCACCATCAACTGCCATCGCATCACCCGTTACAAAAGATGCGGCATCGGAGCAAAGCCATATTGCGGCTTCTGCTACTTCTTCCGGTTCACCCATTCGTCCAACAGGCTCCATATTTTCAAATTGTTTTTCCGTTTCCTTATTCTTTCCGGTTAAGCGGTCAACCATTGGTGTTTTAATTACACCTGGACAAACTGCGTTCACACGGATGCCCAATTTGGCGTATTCAAGTGCAGCAGTTTTTGTAAGTCCAATCACTCCGTGTTTGCTTGCCACATAAGCCGGAAGTCCCTGAAAACCTACTAATCCTGCTATTGATGCAGTATTTACAATCGCCCCTTTCCCCTGTTTGAGCATTTGCTGAATTTCATACTTCATGCAAAGCCAAACTCCTTTTAGGTTTATACCAATTGTCTTTTCCCAAATTTCATCTGTACATTCATGCGTAATAGCAGACGTCCCTTCAATGCCTGCATTATTAAAAGCATAATCAAGTCTCCCGAATGTATTGACAGTTTTTTCAACCATTGCTTTTACATCACTGTCCTTTGATACATCGCATTTTATAAATATTGCCTCACCTCCGGCTGCTTTTATAAGGTTAAGCGTTTCGTTATCTTCCATCCAATCTGCAATGGTTACTTTTGCTCCTCTTTTTGCAAAAGCGATTGCTGTGGCTCTGCCAATACCGAAACTCCCTCCGGTTACAATGGCGACTTTGTTTTCAAATGTTTTTTCCATGATTTTATTTTTTACGTTTTTACAATTAATTTATCTTCTGCTTTATATATATTTTCAATTCCCTTTATCAAAGCATCGGGATTGAACGAAATACTATCTATTCCATTTTCAACCAGAAATTGAGCATACTCAGGATAGTCGCTCGGTGCTTGTCCGCAAAGTCCTGTATGAGTTCCTGATTTTTTTGCTTTGCTTAAAGTCATTGTAATAAGTTGCATTACCGCCGGATCAAAGGGGCTGAATATTTCACTTAATAATTCTGAATCTCTGTCAGCACCTAATGTAAGTTGGGTAAGATCGTTTGATCCAATAGAGAAGCCGTCAAAATATTTTGCGAATTCTTCTGCCAATAATGCATTACTGGGTATCTCAATCATTACATATACTTCCAGTCCATTTTCTTTTCTCCTCAAACCAAACTCGTTCATTGTTTCAATTACTTTCGTCGCCTCTGTTACAGTACGGCAAAACGGGATCATCAGCTTTACATTTGTTAGCCCCATTTCATCACGCACTATTTCCATCGCTTTACATTCCATTTCAAATGCTTCTTTATACATGGGATGATAATATCGGGATGCTCCTCTAAAACCTATCATAGGATTTTCTTCGCTGGGTTCAAATTGTTTTCCTCCAAGGAGATTTGCATATTCGTTTGATTTGAAATCGCTCATTCTTACAATCACATCTTTTGGATAAAATGCAGCGGCAATAATCGCAGTTGCCTCGGCTAATTTTTGAATGAAATATTGTTGTTTGTCCTTAAATTGTTTCGTTAGCAGTGCAATTTTTTCTTTTGCAACCGCATCTTTTATTTCATCAAAATGACGAAGTGCCATAGGATGAATGCCAATTGCGTTGCTTATAATAAATTCCATCCTCATTAATCCAACGCCATCATTCGGTAAAAAAGAATAACGAAAAGCTTCATCCGGGTGGGCGAGAATAAGCATCACTTTTGTTTTAGTTTTTTGAATGGATGCAATATCAATTTCTTTTTCAGCCCATTTTAGTGATCCTTCGTAAACGGTTCCAGCATCCTCGCCCGAAGCAACTACCGTAATAAGTTGTCCGTCCTTAATGGTTTGTGTGGCATTGCTAGTCCCTACAATTGCAACAGCACCAACTTCGCGGGCAACTATTGCAGCATGTGAAGTGCGGCCTCCTTGGTCAGTAATAATCGCAGTAGCTTTTTTTAGCACAGGATCCCAATCGGGATCGGTACGTTCGGTAACTAGTATTTCCCCATCATTTAGTTTTGAAATTTCGGAAGGAGAATGGAGTATTCTTGCCTTACCTGATGCAATGCGATTTCCCAGACCAACGCCTTTACAGATCACTATGCCTTTTTCCTGTAAAGTATATTGCTTGAATAAATTTTTGTTTTTATTGCTGTGAACAGTTTCCGGTCTGGCCTGCACTATATATAGTTTCCCATTCTCTCCGTCTTTCGCCCATTCAATATCCATGTGACATTTGTAATAGGCCTGAATTTTACAAGCCCAATCAGCTAGTTGCATTACTTCAGTATCATTTAGTACAAACTGTTCTTGCTTTTCAATTGAAGTATCTAAATTTATTACCGCATCTTCCGGTTTTAAAATTTCATCCTGCCCTTTCGTTGAGTAAATCATTGTTTTCATTTTGCTTCCTAGCTTATGCGAAATGAGCGGTTGTGTAACCTTGCCCAACAATGGTTTAAAAACAAGAAACTCATCTGTATTTATACTTCCCTGTACCACATTTTCGCCTAATCCCCATGCTCCTGAAACCAGTACTACATTCTCAAAACCTGAATCGGGATCCATTGTAAACATTACACCTGAACACGCTAAATCAGAACGAACCATCACCTGTACCCCAATGGATAAAGCTACTTTCATGTGTTCAAAACCATTATCAACCCTGTACTTAATTGCTCTGTCGGTAAAAAGAGAAGCGTAACAACGCTGACAAGCTTTTATTAAATTTTCTTCGCCTTTAACATTCAAATATGATTCCTGCTGACCTGCAAAACTTGCATTTGGTAAATCTTCAGCTGTTGCACTGCTGCGAACTGCCAAAGAAATGTTATTTCCTGAACGCTCACATAATTCTTTATGGGCACTGATAATTTCATCCTTCAATTCTTTTGGAAAAGAAGCTTCTAGCAAAAGTTTTCGTGCTTTTGAACCAATGTCAGACAGGTTATTAAATGTTTTAATATCAAGTTGTGAGAGTAGGCTACTTAGTTGTGGAATAATTTTATTATGATTCAGGAAATTCCAATATCCTTCAGCCGTAACAGCAAACCCATCAGGAACAGAAATGCCTTTGGATGAAAGGGTACTGAACATTTCGCCAAGAGACGAATTTTTTCCACCAACAATTGAAAGGTCTTTAAGCCGTATTTCAGAAAAGTGTTTTATTGATTTCATTTTTATTTAATTAATTTTTCTTTTTAAAAGTTGTGCATTCACAGCCACTACAATGGTACTTTAATACGCACCAAGTGTAGTACTGAGCATTACATTGCATGTTTATCATGTCCAGCGTGATTATGCCCTGCATGTTGACCCTCATGACGATGCTCTTCGTTATGTTGAAGAGGATTCTGTGGGTCTTTATGGTGTTGATGATCCATATCTGAATTTATTATACTAATAGCTTTTTGCTGGCTTTTATTTTAGGTCGTTTCACAGCAGGTGTCTCTGCTTTTTTCTTTGTAATCTTGCTATTCTTTTTAAAGGTTTTTATTTTAGGTGGTACAGTAGGTGTTACTGCTTTTTTCTTTGTAACCTTGCTATTCTTTTTACTGGTTTTCATTTTAGGTGGCACAGTAGGTGCTGCTGCCTTTTTCTTTGTAACCTTGTTATTCTTTTTAAAGGTTTTTATTTTAGGTGGATTCACAGTAGGTGTCTCTGTTTTTTGCTTTGTAACCTTGCTATT